>SCPY01000064.1 GCA_004299495.1 bacterium
TTTGCAGTGGGTGGACTTAAAGCCAGAGAAATAATTGATGAGAATTTCCCCAAAGCCTCTGAGTTCAGGGAAGCCAAAATTCCAATAAAGGGTATGGAATTTGAAAAACGGCTACGCGGCAGAAGAACCGTGTGGGCTTTTAAGGACACGGAGGAAAATAAAAAGGCCTTTGCCAGGGCATTTGGCCTGGTATTGAGAGAAGAAGAAAATTCCCTAATGGATAATCTTGACCTTGACATTTACAAAGCATTTGCCTTATTAGGCGATGATCCATTACGGCTGCAACAATTCATTCGTATTTATTATCCGGATCTAGCGGAAGATAAAATTGACCGTATTATTGTTTCTTTGCGCGGCCTCAAGGGAGAATGGCCCGAATCTGAAGAGCTGCACATTGATTATGCGGAAAGCCTGCCTATGCCTGCGGTAACACAGAATGTCCAGGCTACCGATGGCCATACGGTTATCATAAGCGGCCAATCCCATCCCGGGATAAGCTATATCCAGGTTGCTGGGGATTACACCCGCCAAATTGCCGTCCGTCAAGACGGTAGTTTTTCCGCAAATATACCATTGTTAAAAATAGGGCAAGCGAACAAGTTTGAGATTTACGCAGTTGATGAGAAAACCAAAGCCAAAAGCCCTAAAGTATCTGTGAATGTGCTTCAAGCCGGAGTAAAAGAAAATACCGAAGAAGCGTTCCTAAAGCTTCTTTCTATGCGCGAAGGCATTTTGGAAAATATACAACTCAATCCGGAGCGGTACCGATTTATTTTAAGGGCAACAGAAGAATCTCTCCTGGGGCGTTTTACATACAGAGAAACAGAAGGTTTTGAGTATCTGAAAGATAGGATTGATAAAGAAAAATCTCCCGCGTTAAGAAAAATACTACAGGCCATTTATATCAAATTTCAAAAAATTAATGAGATGAACTTTAATCTAAAAAAGGAAGAAAGGCTTTATTTCTTCCAAAAATATACAATTTATGAAATATTGTCTGCTATGAATGAAGGCGCAAAAGGAATAATAGTTGCCAATGAGCCGGGGCTGGGAAAGACAGTTACCACGCTTGCCGCGCTTAACGGAAAAGAGGCGGTGATTCTTACTCCAAATTCTGTGGTTTCTACCTGGGCAGAACAGGAAGAGCAGTTTTTCCCGGAAGCGGACCTGGAAATTCTTGAAGGCACCCATGCTGAAAGAGAAAAAAATTTAGAAAAGCTTGGTAGGAGGAAAATTGTTACAAATATTGAATTTACCAGGGCTATGAATCAAAAAAGAAAACAGTTGCTTTTAAAATGGCTAAACAACGGATTTCTTGTGGTTGACGAAGCGGATTATTTAGGAAGCCAAGACTCAGAGCAATCAATGGGCACCAGAGAACTTCAAGCCAAATTTACTATCTTATTAACCGCGACTCCTTTTAAACGTATATCTCAAATCGGCCATCTTTTACATATGTTTTATCCGGATGATGCCAAACTCAGCTCATCAAAGGCATTTGGCCGGGCTTTTTCAGAACATAATAAAGACGCCCTTAACGCCCTATTCCTTTTGGTGAACTCACACACAATTCGCATCAGGAAAGGTGTTTTTGAAAGCTACGACCGCAATATCCCACTAGAAGAACAATCCGACCGCCTTCCACAAAAAGTAGAAATGCCATTAAAAGAGGGAGAATTTTATCTAACCGCGGAGCAAAGCAACTCCATCAAAGAGCTTTTTATGGATTACCAAAAATGGTGCGAAAAGCACCGCGGCAAATTTGAAAGCGATGAAGATAGGGAATACTCTCGCTATAAAGAAGGATTTTTCCCAAAGAGAGAAGCTCTTAGGCAAATTATGGATGACCCGGCTTATATCGGCAGGCCGGATATTGAATCTCCGAAGCATATAGCTATGGACAAAATAATCGCAAAAGAATTGGATTCTAATCCGGAAGGAAAAGTAGTGATTTTTACAAGGTACCGCGCCCAGGTAGAAGAATACTTAAAACGGTACACTCGATATGGCGCCCGCGCGTATTACGGCAAGTTGTCCCAGAACAAAAATGGCTACAAAACCGATGACAAAGGAAAGGTGTTGTATTATGAGGTTGACGAATACGAAGATTTTGTTTTGAATAAAAAAACCCACGAATTCATTCCTTCCGACCTTGAGCATGGACGCCCGATTAATGCGCTGGATTATGAAAGAAGATTTTTTCAAAATAATCCCTCAAGCCGGGTTATTATTGCGACTTATGACGCGGGCGCTTTGGGAGTTACATTTACTGCCGCTGACGCGCTTATATTTGACGATCTCGCGCAAACGTATCGCGATCAATATCAAGCCGGAGACAGAATCCATCGTATTGATAATAAGAGAAAAAAATACGAAGTAAGGTATTATTGGCTCCAGGCATTGTATCCGGAAACTTTCCTTGGAAGCCTGCCGGAAGAAATCCGGGAAACTTATTTTAGCCCCGGCACATTTGACCAAGTTCACTATCAGAATCTCCGAAGACAGGCCGGTATTTTCCATAGAATTATGGACGGGATTGGAAGCGAAGAAGAACTAATGAATGCTAATAAAAAGTTTTTGAAGGAAAAGATGCCGTTTCTGTTTACTAACGGGAACAATAACAATGAGGAGGCTGACCCGGAATCTTCAGCCTTAGAAGCAGAAGAAAATTCAGATAAGGAAACCGATTCCGCCGCCTCGCCGATTAGTGAAGAAATTCAAGTTATTGCGCAAGCGATAAAAGATCTGCATGAATATGATCTGCTAAAATATCTTGACGCTAAATCTAACATTGCCCAAGCAATAGCTGAAGCGTTTGGTATGGAGGCGGCCGGAGAATCCGGCGAGAAGAATGAACCGGCATTATTTAGCGACATTATTTCGGATACGAATGAGGCATCATTAGCCAGCCATATTCACGAATACCTTAGCCGTTTTGGCGGAAATCCCAAAAGGCCCGAGCAGTTTAAGGGTATAATTGAACATTTGCTGAAAGAAAAAGAGTCCGCGGAATATAATGAAGCGGAAAAAAGAGTGATTGAAGAAGTTTTTAACCGCGTAGAAAAATTAGTAAGGCAATGGCCTTCCGCCTCTTCGCCTATTGCCAAACAAGAAGAAAACGCCAGTTCGAGGTAACTAAAAAAACATCTTCTCCGGCAGTGGAAAAAGCGATCGACAATTTACCCAGGCTATATCAGCCCATCACCACAGAAGAAAGGAATGCAATGATGGGGAAGTTTGCTCATACGACTAAAGAAGAATTTATGCAGGGCGCGCATTTCCATGGAACCACCACCGCTTTTGATCAATATGGCTTTAGGCCATATGATGGCTTCGGCGACCCTGGCGGGACAGGTATATATTTTACAAATGATGAAAAAATGTCTGTAAAATATGCTACAATCAGGGCACAAGAAGACGAAAGAGGCGACAACCTAAGGCCTAAAATTATAGCGGCGAGATTTGTGAGGGAGAACTTCCTGGATATTTCTCATCTGGGCAATCGTTTGCCTAAAGAAATCGCTCGCAGGTGGGCGGATAGAATAAAAGAAATAAGAATAAGGTGGATTAAATCTTATGCCGACACTGATAAAAAACCACCAGAATATTACACTGTTATGAATGGGTTTCAGAGAAATATCGAAGAACTTGAGTCTGAGGATTATCCTCTCAATTCCCAGCCTGGCTTTCCCAATAGAATAATCGCGAATCTTGCTGGTTATTTTACGATCTTTATGAAAGAATTGGGCTACGACGGAATGGTTTTAGAGGAGATGGGGACATACGCTTTCGATAAAAAAGTTCCATATAAAGCTACAGTTATATATGATCCAAATAATATAGTTAACTATGAAATGGTTGAGCAATTCCGTGAATTACAGCAACAGGATGTGTCTTCCGCCCCCTCGCCGATTAGTTCTGAAATTTCCGACAAAGGCGGGGTTGATTTTCGCGCCCTTCCCATTGTTAACCAGCCGGTAAATTCAGGCATGCCTGGCTTAAGCGAAGGATATTTAAACGGATTGAACAATGCTGATCTTGATTCTGAGTGGGTCGAGATTCAGAATATGGTTAACGCAGGAATTATCCCTTCAAACGAGCGCATCAAGGAATATATATTAGCCAGCTTACTTAAGGCAAATTTTAGCAGTCAAACTGATGAGGTTTTGGGCTGTATCGCGGATATTATGCGCATGGAAGAGGACCGCGTTTCAGACGCGGATGCGCAGTTAAAGGATATGCTGGTTTTAATTGAAACCGGCAAGCCAGAGAATGAATTACGGCTGGCTCTAAGTCAAATCAAAATCTCACCCAAACAACCACAGCCTATAACACCGTAAGTAGGCTGCGAAAGTAGGAATTATCTAGGTGCGCACGTTAAGCAGCTCGCCATCCTGCATCACATACTCCCTGCCTTCAAGATGCATATACTGCTTTGCCTGGTTTAATCCGCCTGCTTTCACCGTATCATCGTAGCTGACAATCTCGGCTTTGATAAACTTCTGCTGTACTGCCGAATGAATCGCTCCGGCCGCCTCAAAGGCGGTAGCGCCTTTTTTTATCGGCCAGGCCTTTAGTTCCTTATCTTTGGCGCCGGTAATAAAGCAAATCATACCGGAGGAATAATAGCTCTCAAACATTATTTCTTCAACCGGTTTATTTTCATTCTTATCCACAAAGAATATCGGCTTTATGCTCACCAGATTATAATTAATCAGGGTCTTTTTCTCCTCTTCGCTGAAATTTTCCTCAATCAAACACTTATTTTTCTCTAATATTTCCTTGAGGCGCGAAGAAAAATTCTTTTCCTCTCCCGCGGGCAGGCGTTCGATACGGTTTTCTACCACCTCAAGGTCCTGAATCACCAAATCTAATTTTGCCTCTTTTTCGCAGATTATGGCGTCGGCATCCTTAACCCTCGCGGAGTCTAAATATTCATTAGTGATATATGTGGTCTTGGAGGGCTTAATCAAATCCTCAAGTATATTCAGCCGTCCGTCAACCATATTCTTTTTCCCGAGGGGAAATTCCGGCAGCCCTAAAACAGCTATTTTCATCTGGTCTCCTTCACTAAAAATAATATACCTGTTGCTAAAACAGTTAAGCCAAGCGAGAAATAAAACGGCGAAAACATTCCTAACTTATCCCAAAGCATTCCCGCGATAAAAGACGCTGGCAAGGCGCATAAGCCGATAACCATCTGAAACCCGCCAAGCGCGCTTGCCCTGTAGTCTTTTGGCGCAAGTTCCGCCACAAGTGTTTTTTGCGCCGGCTCAAGAGCTGCCTTATGCAGTCCATACAGGATAAAAACAAGGATTATCACCCAATGGCCCCGATAAGAAATGAGCAGGCCGCAGGCCAACATCCAAAGTAAATACGCCGATATGAGCACTTTCTTCCTTCCTATTCTATCTGAAAGCCGGCCAAAAGGCAAAGAAAAAACAGCCGCCATAACCGTAAAGATAAGGTATAGCACCGGCACAAAGCCGACAGAAAACCCGGACTCTTTGGCATAGATAAGCAAGAAAGAATAGCTAAACGATCCCAAGGCAAAAATGGCGCTTAAGAAAAGGTATAGCCTGAAATCTCTGCTTATATCCTTAAAAGAAATCCCTTTGTATATCCTGGCACCTTCCGGCTTTGGCTCTTTTATCAGAAAAAAGATAAGCCAAGCGCCTATCAAAGAAGGTATCGCCGCAAGAAGAAATAGCTTCTTATAGCCAAGCGCCTGAAAGAATACAATGCTTATGATAATTCCGCAGGCCGCGCCCAGATTGTCCATTGCCCTAAGAAGCCCGAAATTATGTCCCCGGTTTTGCCGGGTAGAAATATCCGCGACAATGGCGTCCCGGGGAGCGCTTCTAATTTTACCCGCCCTATCCAGAATTCTAAAAGGGACCAGATGCTGCCATACGCTTGAAATGCTATAACCTATTCTTGAGCAGCCGCCGCAGACATAGCCCAGCCATACAAAGGCCTTACGTTTCCTGATTCTATCCGAGATGTACCCGGAGGCAGCCTGCGAAAGCGAAACCAATGCCTCGCCCAGGCCGTCAAGGAAACCTAACACAACCATAGGCGCCCCCAAGGCTGAGGTAACAAACATCGGCCAAAGGGGATAAATTATATCCGACCCAAGGTCGTTCAGGAATGAGGCCAAGGCAAATACACGGATAGTCTTTTTGGATTCTTTTTGTTCCATAGTAGAAATAATAAAGGGTTTACGCCTTGTTTTTTTGCGCGTAAACCCTTTACTATACTATACTTTTTATTCTATGTAGGTATAAATTTTCCCGCGGTAGTTGCGCAGGACGTATTTGCCTTTGGCCTGGGAAAGCATGTAGTTCGGGCCCACCGGGATTTTTCCTCCCCCCCCCGGCCCGTCAATAACAAAGGTAGGAACCGCGTAACCGCTGGTATGGCCGCGCAGTTTCTCAATAATGTTTATGCCCGCGGATACCGGCGTGCGGAAATGCGCCGTACCCTTTACCGGGTCGCACTGATAAATATAATACGGCCTGACCCTGATTTCCAAAAGCTCATGCATCAGCCGGCGCATAATATAGGGCTTGTCGTTTATGCCTTTTAAAAGCACGGTCTGGCTTCCTAAAGGGAAACCGTTATCCGAAAGCATATCGCAGGCAAGCTTGGTGCGCTTGTTAATTTCCTTGGGGTGGTTAAAATGGATACTGAACCATACGGGAGAGTATTTCTTGAGCATCTTTATCAGGTCTCCGGTAATTCTCTGGGGCAGGCTTACCGGAACCCGGGTGCCGACGCGTAGGAATTCCACATGGGAAATGGAGCGGATGCTCTTCAGGATATCCTCCAGGGCCTCATCCTCAAGCATAAGCGGGTCTCCGCCGGAGATAAGCACATCACGGATTTTACGGTTTGCCTTGATATACTCGTACGCCGCGTCAAGATTAGAAGGAGCGCAGGCGCTTTTCTTATCGCCGACGAGCCTGCGCCTGGTGCAATGGCGGCAATAAGCCGCGCAGCTTTCGGTAGCCAATAGCAGAACCCTGTCGGGATAGCGGTGCACCAACCCCGGAATGGGAGAATCCCTGTCTTCCGCGCAGGGATCCTTCATCTCGTGGGGAGAAGTTTTAAATTCCAAAGACAAAGAGACAAATTGCCTGCGGATAGGGCAATTGGGGTCATTGGGGTCCATTAAGGTTGCCAGATGCGGAGTAATGGCCAGGCCAAGCACGCCCCCCGAACGCTTGATCCCCTCCTCTTCTTCTTTGGTAAGGTTAATCACCTTTGCCAGAGCCTCTTTGGTGCGAATCCTGTTTTTTACCTGCCAATGCCAATCTTCCCAGTCTATGGGGTTGACATCCTTAAAAAGCTCAATGTCGTGGTAATCAATGCCTGTCCTGCGGACTAAGTGGTTTGCGGGTATGAAGGGAAGGGCCAGTTGATATTTTATTTTTTCAATCAGGGCAGTGTTATTCAGCTTACACCTCCTTTTTTTGGCTTATACAAAATAGCCTATGAATAGCTCTTGCTGTCTGCCATCTGCGATTTATTATTGACGGAGATAGCGTATCTTTCCATCGCGTTGGCTAATATCGTTTTAATCAGGTCCCTATACTCTATTCCCGCGGCCCGGGCTATCATCGGAAAATTGGATTCTTTCGGGTCTAACCCAGGAAGCGGGTTCACCTCTAAAACATAAGGGATGTTGTCCTTGCTTAAGCGGATATCCGTGCGCGAGATATCAAAACAGCCCAAAGCCTTATGGGCGCGCAGGGCCGTGTCTTTTACTTCCCGCGCCACCTCTTCGGTGAGCCTCGCGGGACAGTAAAAAGCCGGTGTGCATCCCATTTCTTTATTGCCCTGGAATTCCTTCATCTTCCAGGAATAAAAATACTCGCCGCTTTTGTGGCATTCGGAAAAATCAATCTCTAATATAGGAAGAGCCTCCGCCTTGCCGTTTGCCAGCACGCCCACGGTCAATTCCTTGCCTTCAATAAACTCTTCTACCAGCGCCTCTTGCCGGTAATTGGCGATGGCGCTGTTTACCTGCGCGTAGAGGCCCTTCTCATTATAGACCACGCTTGAGGAGCTGATGCCTTTACCTGAACCCTCGTAGTTTGGCTTTACGATTAAAGGAAATTTAAGGCGCGGATCAAGCTGGGTATCCGCGCGGTGGAATATCTGAAAGTTCGGAGTGGGAATACCTTCGAACCTGAATATCCTTTTTGCCATAGCTTTATTTAAGGCCAGGGCCAGAGCAAAAGAGTTAGAGCCGGTATAAGGTATATTCAGGAAATCCAGGAGGGCGGGGACTTCCGACTCCCGGAAGCGGGAATTCGTCCCCTCGGCGATGTTAAAGACAATATCGGCGGAGTGATTCTGGAAAAAATTGATTAAGTTATGGCGGTCATTTGCCTCCACCAAAGAAACTTCATGGCCTAAGCCCTTAATGGTCGAGGCGATATCAAGGACGGTTTCTTCAGAATCAAATTCGGAGAAGTAATCGGGGGGTTTGTCCGGGTCTTTCTTTTTTACGCTGCAACAGAGCGCTATCTTCATCTAATTTAACCCGTGCCTCAGGAATGCCGCTTCCAGTATCCGCCGGATCATTTCCGGATAAGACACCTTAAGATGATTGGCTATGCACATAAACACGTCTTCGCTGGACAAGCTCGGTAAAGGATTAATTTCTAAAACATAAGGGTTGCCGTCGGCGTCAACCCTGAAATCAACGCGGCCGAAGTCTCTGGCGTCAATCGCCCTGTAGGTCTTAAGCGCCAGGCTCTCCAACTTTTCTTTAAGCGCCTTATCTATTTTATCAGGGCATACGTATTCTAAGCGGCTGGAATGAATCCTGGCGAAGGTGTAGAATTTATCGCCGAGTTTCAGCTTGCCGTCTATTTTAATCTGCACCGGAGGAAGCACCTCGGGATGATTGTTGCCGATGAGCGCGACCGTATATTCCGCCCCCGCGATAAACTCCTCCACCAGCGCGGACTGCTTATAAGTTTTTACGATATAGCCAATCTGCTCCCTTAAGCCCTCCACATCTTCAACCCTGGATTTTTCGCTTAACCCCTTGGATGAGCCCTCGTAGCGGGGCTTCACAATCAGGGGAAACTTAAGGTTTTTAAGCTTGGCGATATTATCCGCGGGGTCGTCTGTCTCAAAAAATCTAGGAGTAGGGATATTCTCGGAAATAAGAATCTTTTTGGTCATCGCCTTGTCTAAGCTCAAGCCCAGGGTAAGCCCATCGGAACCGACAAAAGGAATATGCATCATCTCCAGGATAATCGGCACCTGCGATTCGCGGTTTCTTCCGGAAATCCCCTCGGAGATATTAAAGACGATATCTACTTTAAGATTATTAATTTTTCTTAGGAGGTTATCCACATTGCCTATTCTTACCACCTTATGGCCTAAAGACTCAATGCTCTGGGCTATCACGTCAATGGTGGCGGGATGGTCAAACTCCGCGTTGGCATCCGGCGGATCTCCCTCTTTAAAGCGGTAGTCTGTTTTTAAATCGTAGGTCAGGCCGATTATTTTGCCCATAGCTTCACGCTCTTAAAAATAAAAAGAGACACTGTCTATCGCTTGTGTCTCTTTGCCGATTTTTCATCTTCAATTTTACTGCTCCTCTTCCTCCCTTACGAAGCTATTTTTCTTATTCACCCGCATATCAATATATTGTGTTATTATGCTTTTTTTATCACAATATGTATGCCTTGTCAAGAAAAATTTGCGCGCGGGAAAGGCGCGGGAAAAGAGAAGCTAACGAACGCCGTGAGACAGGAAATGGGTGAGGTTAAACAACTCTGTGGATAGGTCCACGTTGCGCAGCTTTACAGATGGCGGGGCGGTTAATTTTACAGGCGCGAAATTAAGGATCGCCTTTACTTTGCAGGAAACCAATTTATTCAGTATCAACAGGGCGCCGGCGGTAGGCGTGGCGATAATGGCTATTTCAATCGCGCGGGACCTGACTATCTTTTTCATATCGCCTAAAGGATAAATCATTATCCCGCTTTTTTTCTTATATATTTTCCTGGGGTCCACATCAAAAGCGGCCACGATATTAAGGCTGTGCTCCTTAAAACCCTTGTAGGCCAAAAGCGCGGAACCGAGGTTGCCCACTCCGCAGATGCACACATTCCAGCTCCGGTTTAAGCCTAATATCTGGCTTATCTTGCTTTTTAAGCTCTCAATGGAATACCCCACTCCGCGCCTGCCGAACTGGCCGAAATACCACAGGTCGCGCCTGAGCTGGTCCGAGCTGATATTTAATTCTTTCGCCAGGTCCTGGGAAGAAATAGTCGGGCTGGTCCGGGCCTTGGATAATTCCTGGAGGGCGCGCAAGTAAAGCGCCATGCGGCTGATGGTGTCTCGGGAGGGCTTTTTCATCTGTGCTTAAAAACTCCTATTTTTTGGCAGTACGCTGAAATCGCGCACATGCCGCACAAGGGAGATATGGGCTTACAAATATTCTGGCCCCAGGTAACCAGCAATCTATTATATTCTATCCAATGGCTTTTGGGCAACTTATTTCTTAAGCACATCTCTGTTTCCTCGGGCGTTCGAGTTTTGCAATACCCCAGGCGGTTGGTAATCCTGTGCACGTGGGTATCCACGCAGATGGCTTTTATGCCGTAACCTTCGGACAGCACCAGGTTCGCCGTCTTTCTTCCTACCCCCTTTAGGCTTAAGAGCTCTTCCAAGCCGCGGGGAACCCGCGAGGAAAACCTGCCAATAAGCGTTTTACATATTTCTTTTATAGTCCGCGCCTTGACGCGATAAAAACCAGCCGGATAAATTGCCTTTTCTATGTCGGCGGCATTGAGCCTTACCATCGCCCGCGGAGTTCTCGCTAATTTAAATAATCTAAATGACGCCCGGGAGGTAACCGCGTCTTTTGTGCGCAGGCTTAAGAGGCAGGAAATAAGCACAAAGAAGGGAGACTTAAACTTAAGAGATATCCGGCTTACCGAGGGGATGATAAATTTCCGCGTTTCTTTCTTAAGAATCCTGACAATTGCCTCAATATCAACCCTGTTTTTCTTTTGCGGCATTGGGCGCGGGGGCTTGAGCGGGAGACCTTAACTCCTGGACTATTTTTTTCAGGCGCACCATCCTCTCCGGGCTTGAAGGGTGCGTGCTGAAGAAATTACGCGTCATACTCTGCGGCACTTCTATGGCAAACCGCTCCCAAACGTCAACGCCCGCCTCGATGTTAAATCCCGCCGCCTGCACATAGCGCAATCCGAAGTAGTCCGCCTCGCGTTCATAATCCTGACTGAATCTGGCGCTGAATGCCTGAGAGATAGAGCGCATCACCACATCCCCTGACCCCGGAGAAACCTTGTTCGCGCCAATGCCGGCGGCAATTCCGGCAAGCATAGAAAGCAATCCGATTCCCGATTCTTTAAGATGATGGCTGCGGATGATATGCGCCAGTTCATGGCCTAAAACCACCGCAAGCTCATCGTCGCTTTTCACAAAACGCATCAACCCGTAGGTAACCGCCACAAGGTTTGGGCTTGCCCCGGCGTTTACCTCCTGCTCATCCACCATCCGGAAAGCCACATCCATGGGCTTACTGCCCAACCTAAAGGTAAAATTCAAAGGCATGCCCTTACGCTCTACGGCAAGCGCTACTGACTGCCCCGGCGCTTTATGATTAAACACATAGGCCACATCTGATAATTGCCTTGCCGGCAGGCCATCAACGCTTTTGATGAAATCTCCGGCATGGATACCGCTCTTTTGCGCCGGAGAACCCTCCACCAGGCCTATCACCGCCACGCCAGTCTCTGATGATAACTGATAAAGTTCTTTGAGATACTTATCCGCTTCGGACAAAAGCAGCCCCGAGAATATGAAATTTCCTTTTCGCTCTTCCTCTGGCAGGCATGTAAGTAATGTATAGCCGATATTGTTTACTTTCACCAAATAATCAATTTTAAACTTTAAGGCCTTGACCTTAAGCTCATCGCCGGCGGACTGAATCTCCTCATCGGAGACATAAGGCCCGATGACCGCGCATCCGGATATAACAAAGAGCAGAGAAGAGATAGCCGGTAACAGAAAGAAAATTTTATTACGCCTGAAAGATTGCATCTTTCTTGAGTATTCCTAAGGCCTGGAAATCTTTTTTTAACTGCTCTATGTTTTTAAACTGGATTGACCGCAGGCCGTAGCCTGTGGCCGCCTCTATCAAATCTTGGCGGTCGTCAACATACACAATACGCTCTAACCCAACCCCCGCGGCGCATATTGCCAGCTCATAGATTTCCTTCTGGGGCTTCACAAAACCCGTGGCACAGGAGGGAATTACCTTGTCAAAATCAAACAGGGAGATGCTTGAGGAAAAATGGTCTATGCAATAATCGTAATGCAGCTTATTGATATTGGAAAGCAGGACCAGGATAATCTCGGGGGAAAGCGCGCGGATAAACTCTTCGGTCTCGGGTTTACGGAAAAATATCTCGTTCCAGATAGGCAGGAATTGCTCATAACTTATTTTTAGGCTAAGCAGGCTCTTAACCTTTTCAAAAAATTCCAAAGGGTTGATTTTGCCTTTCTCAAAGCCCTGGGTAAGCTCGGAATCAAAGAATAAATCGTATATCTCCCGCGCCTGCAGGGGCGTATGGCTTTGTATCTTCTTGACCGCGATACGATGGTCAAAACCGATTAAGACATTGCCCAGGTCAAAAATAATCGCCTGTATGGTATCTTGCGCCATCT
>SCPY01000065.1 GCA_004299495.1 bacterium
TCTCCATATTCAGCGGAAAAGTTATCGCTGATTTCTTATCGCAGAAAAAAAAGGGTTATGTCTTAAGGCGGTCATTTGTTTTGGCCGTATTCTCCTTTGCCGTGTATTATACTTTTCAGGCCGATCTTTTTTTTGCCTGTAATGACACGCGTTATCATTCTACGCGCTGGATCTCGGAGAATATTCCGAAAGGGAGCACCATTGAGCATTATCAGGAAGGAGAGAACCTTTTTTCAACCTCAAAGATACCGTATGAATATGACGTGGTATTCTGGGGGAGGCATTCGGCTGATTACAGGGGTAAAAAAAGCCTTTACCTGCGCAACGTCAGTGAAAAACTTATTTACCGGGATAAGCTGAATAATACCGGTTCTAATGCAGGCTTTTTCATGCTGGCAGTGGGCACGGAATTTGTGATGGAAGAACCTCCGCAGTCAACATTCATGCGCAGGCTTTATGACGGCAATGAGCCGGATTTTAAACTGATAAAAGTCTTTGAGGCGGATGAGAATTTTTTTATAAAACCGCGTCCGGAATGGACTTCTCCCAAAATACTGCTTTATCAGCGCATAAAATAATATGGACCATAAAAAAGAAAGGGAATTTCAGGAAACAGACGCCTTGACTAATGTCCAGGTTGAGCAGACTAAAGGCATAACCGGTATTTTCTATAAGATGTATATTGATGATTCCCGCAGGTTTGCGGCAAGATTTAAGGGAAAGGTTATTCTGGATATCGGCGCTGGAGACGGGATAATTTTGCGCGGATCAGGCATAGAACCTGTTGAGATGGATGTTGCGCTTGAGCGCTGTAAAAGGCTTGCGGGCCTGCAAAAAAAGGTCCTCTGCGGAAGCGCCTTTGAACTGCCGGTTAAAAACGATAGCGTTGACTGCGTTTTGCTTATAGCGGTATTGGAGCATACCAGTAACCCCGGCCGCGTCTTAGATGAGATATGCCGCGTGCTTAAGAAGGGGGGAGAGGTGGCAATACTTGTGCCAAACGACATAAGTATGAGCATAGGAAGGGTATTGCTTTTGAAATTTCCTCCCCGTTACCCCGGGCATATTTCTTTTATTACTCCGGCAAGGATAAAAAAGTGGCTTGGCGGCAGGTTTGATATTGCGCGCGATTATAACCTGCCGTTTAAGGGCTTAAGTTTCTGGCTATCCATGTATCATTTTGTTTACATAAGGAAAAAATAAGGTTGGGCTATGGCTGAAATGAAGAAGGTAGTCATACTCGGAGCAGGCCCTGCGGGATTGGGCGCCGGCTTTCATCTTTCCCGTAAAGGTTATTCTGTAAGCATAATCGACCGGGCCCATTATATCGGAGGAGCCTCTGCAAGTTTTCGCATAAAAGATTATATTGTAGATTACGGGCCGCATGCCTTCCATATAAAAAATGAAGGGATAACACGGATGGTTAAGGGGCTTCTGGCAGAGGATTATGTAGAGGTAAAAAGGAAGTCGCGCCTTATACTTGATGGTAAAGACCTGCATTATCCTCTGGATATAAGGGAGGCGCTTTTTAAGATCAATCCTTTGCTTTCTTTAAAGATATTGGCGGATTATATCCTGATAAGGTGCAGGAATATCTTGTTGAAAAAAAATAGGCGGTTCGGGACATTTGAGGAATGGGGGACTTACGCATTTGGCAGGACTTTATACCGCCTTGCATTCGGGGATTACTCTGAAAAGATGTGGGGGGTTTCGGGAAAGCTCCTTTCCTCAAAATTAGCGCAGCAGAAGCTGCTGAAGCTTGACCTCTGGAAGCTCATTTTAAAGGTGCTGGGCATAGTGGATACTACGTTTGAAGGAGGGGTAACGCAATATTATGATATGTACCCGCCGTTTGGCATAGGCACAATATTTGAGAGGATGTCAGCAGAAATCCGCAAAAACAGCGGCAGCGAGATATTGCTTAACGCGCAGATACTGAAGATATGCCGGTCGCAAGGCAGGCCTGATAATATAGGGTTGATTTGCGGCGGAAAGGAGAGGCGGATTGCATTTGATTACCTTATCTCTACCATACCATTAAAGTACCTTTCGGGCTACCTTAATGACGGCAAAGATAGCGCGATGAACAGCCTTTGCGCAGGGCTAAATTACAGGGACCTGCGCATAATCTATATCGTGCTGGATAAGGATTATTATTCAGACGCGCACTGGATATATTTGCTGGATCCGCATTTTAAATTCAACCGGCTTAGCGAGCAGAAGAACTTAAATAAGGATTCTTCGCCGCAGGGCAGGACAGTAATTTCTCTTGATATAGCCTGTAATGAAGGTGACAGGATATGGAATATGGCGGATGAGGAGTTCTTTCAGTTAGCCATGGGCGATTTGGGCTATATGGGTATAGAAAGAAGCCATATACTGGACCATTTCAACTTGAAGCTAAAGGATGTATACCCAGTTTATAGTCTTGATTTTGACGCAAGGCTTGCCGGCATATTCGTGGAATTATCAAAGCATGAAAATATTTATTCTACCGGAAGGCAGGGGCTGTTTTTGAATAATGATATCCACGATAGTATGGATATGGGCATAAAGGCGGCAGAATTTGTCTTGAGGGGCGAAGCAAGCGGCGGATGGCATGATTATGTTTCCGGTTACATAAAAGAGAGGCTGGAAGGAAACAAAAAGTAAGACATGCGCGTATCTCTTGAGGTCAGTTATCCTAAGGATAGGAAGCAGGAAAGGCAGGCCCTTGCTTTATTGTGTGATTGTTTCCCGCGCCTAAAAAGGAGTTATTTTCTAAATAGAATATTTCTTGACCCGCGCTATGAAAAGAGAAACAGCCTTATATTAATAAAGGGCGGCTCAATCATCAGCTACCTACATATGTTTAAGAGGGATATATGGCATAAGGGAAAGAGGATGAAATTTGTCGGGCTTGGGGAAATATGCACATCCGGACAGTGCAGGGGCAGAGGGTATGCCTCTTTATTGATAAGGGAGGCAGTCAGGCGCTGCGAAAGTTCTATTATAAGTCTTTTTACTAAAACGCCCGGTTATTACAGGAGGTTTGGCTTTTCTCTCATCAAAAGGAAGAAAGTCCTAATCAAAAAACAAGCCTGGCTTCCTGTCAGCCTGCCGGGAATGCGGCTGCGCAGGTTTAGTTACCGTCTTGACATAGCGCAGGCGGCCAAGTTACACCGCAGCTTCTTTAGCGGATTAAGCGGTTTTGCGTTAAGAAACAAACTGGATTGGCTCTCGCAGCTAAAATATTTTAACGAGGAGAAGAGTCTGTTTCTGGTTTTAATTGCCCAGGGCAAGATGCTTGCCTACATAAGGTGTAAGCGCTTAAGGCAAGCCCCGGAAAGAAGCGTAGAGATAGTTGAGTATGCCTGCGCTAACAGCGGCATTGATTGCCTGCCTTATTTTATTTCGCATCTTTTTTCTTCTTGCGGCTTTGAAGAAGTTATTTTCAGCAAGGTTTATTCTGGAGGCGGCAAATCAGGATTGAGGGGCAATGAGCGTATTG
>SCPY01000066.1 GCA_004299495.1 bacterium
GCCGCCTTGTTGCGCGTTGCCGTATCCAGATGACGGTCAAGGCAGTTAAAGGTAATATTTGTTTTCCCGTCCGCGAACCATTTATAGAAAGGGGCGTCCGTTTCATCCAGCACCTTACTCCACTTTTTAAACCAGGCAAGCTCGCAAGCGGCATCACCCCAGAATTCTTCCGGGCGCTTGATGCTTTTTTCATACATACTCAAGTATTCCTTCATGGAAGAAATGCGCGCGCCCTGCTGAAACTTCTTAGATGGCTTAAAAATTCTCTTCTCGGCTAATATTGTTTCAATGTTTTTTGGCTTGAGAGTCATTTTCCGGCATCCTCTTTAATGTTTATTTTTATAACGGAACTTTAAATACCGCCTTCTTAACCCTATTTACGCTATTACCCGTCTTAAGCCCGGGGACATGGCCATCCTGGGGAAAGAATATTACGAAGCGCCCATTTTTTAATGTAATTAAATCTACCTTTCCTTCCAGCTTTTCCAAATCTTTCTCTTTATTATATTCCTCTATAATTCTACATTCATTTTTATCGCAAATACCTATTTGCTCAATGCCGTCAATAACTATCTGTATATCTATGTATTTCTTATGGCACTCAATAAATTTGTTCTTAATATCATCTGTGGCGTATTCGCTAATCATAGCGTAAACGCCTTCTCCGATATCAATTTTTCCGATTTTGATATTTGATAAGTTATGGCTGTTAAGAAAATCCAGAACTTTCGGGAATAGGGGATGGCAGGATAAATAATTATGCAAATGATCTAAAGCGTCGTAAATCATTTTTTTCTCGCGCGGCAGGACACATCGCGCTCGCCCCTATTTGGCCTCAAGCGCTAACAATAGCGTCTTACTTCACCGTATTCGGCGAAATACGAACGGTCTTACCATTCGCCCATACCGCAAGCGATCGCTATTACATTTCTCTCATTTTAATTGCTACGTTAGTATTTTTTTATTTTGTGGCAGTTTTTTATAATTTTCTTTAGTAATTACTTTCTTGCCGCTTTTTAGTTCGAGCTCTTTTCTAGCATTACCCGCCACAGCGCCACCTTCAAAAGCGGCTTGCTTGTTTTCAACGAACCCTTGGGCATCTTTGTTTACTGCTATCTCTTTCGTTGACGCCTCGCCTAGCATTGAAAAGATAAGTTCAAGATCAGTCATGTGATCCCGCAGGTTCTCGCGTTTAAGTCCTTTATGCTTTTTATAAGCAGACGGTGTCATGCCAAAAGTCGCCTTTGATATTTCAGCGGTCAATATTTCGTATTCCTTTTGCTCCCTAATACCGCGCTTCTGCCACTGGTCGGTTAGCTCTTCACGGATAGCGATTCCACGCATCCGTTTTTCAATCCAGTCATCGCTATAACCTTTGGCTTTGTATAAAACCCTCGTCCGTTTCTGCGCCAATTCAGGATTTTCTATTTCTTGAATCCGCTCATACCCAACCCTGGCTAGCCACCGCTTAAACGGCTCGGCCTTTGGGGATGGAGTAGACTGAATGATACGAAAGATGCCTTCTGTATTAGCGCAATTGAGCTTTTGGATGCCACCAGGCGTCTTTACTGAAAGGGGGGTGGCAATCTGCCCCCACCCTTTTGAAAGCTCTGGATCGCGTCTGCGCATATCTTTGATATAGCCGTCCGGCTGAACCGAATCTGTCAACGCAGCAACTACATCAACAATGACAAAAAACCATTCATTGTTATGAATGGTTTTTCGGATTTCTCGTTTTCGGAAAATCGCTATTTTTGTTGTAGTTATTTCTTTGCTCATGTTTCGCATTTCGGCTCACGTCAAACCCTGGCTTATTAAACCTGCTAGGATTTGCCTGAGCATCAACAAAATCGGAGAGGCAGGGATTCGAACCCTGGGACCTTGTGAGTCACACGCTTTCCAAGCGTGCGCATTCGACCGCTCTGCCACCTCTCCAAAAAACTAATTAAATCTAATTATTCTCGCGGCGTTTTTTCTTGAAGAATTCGCTGAGCAAAGAGCCGCATTCTTCTTTTAAAATGCCGCCCTTGACTTTAATCCTATGATTAAGCTTTTTATGATTTACGATGTTGGTTACCGAGCCGCAGGCGCCGGTTTTGGGATCAGCCGCTCCGAAGTAGAGATTTTTTATCCGCGAGAGCACCAACGCCCCCGCGCACATACTGCAAGGCTCGATAGTAACATAGAGAGAAGAGCTGTTCAGCCACTTGCTCCCCAGGCAAGACGCTGCGGAAGTAATGGCGATCATCTCGGCATGGGCAGTGGGGTCCTTAAGGCATTCAACCTGATTATGGCCCCTGGCAACAATCTTGCCGTTGTCAACTATCACCGCTCCCACGGGAACTTCGTCTGCCTCAAAGGCCTTGCGCGCCTCTTTTATCGCCTCGCGCATATATATCTCGTCAATCCTGCCCATCTTCTTGCGTATAGTTTACCGCGCCCAGGGGGATTTGAACCTCCAACAACTGGTTTCGTAGACCAGTGCTCTATCCAATTGAGCTATGGGCGCAAAATGTCTTTAATGTTTTAACTCGGCAATTGCCTTTTGCTTATCTATGCTGTATAAACCGCAGAACCTTGCAATCTCCTCGTGGGTCTTCTTGAGTTCTTTGAGTTTACGTAATATCTCTTCGCGATGTTTTATCTCTTTGATAATCTCCGTGGGATACACTCCCTTTGCTTTTGCCAGATGGTCGCGGTAAGGCCCGGGGCCTAACTCCATAAATCTATCCGTATCCGAATCGTATTTCCAGACCGGGCAAATCAGGACTTCCTTTTGCTCTAATCCGGCAGTCTCAACCAGCTCGCTTATTACCCTTTTAATCTTACCGCCCTGCTCGATCTTTTTCATAATCACAAAGACATCCACCAGATTGATCAGAACCGAAGGGGCGTTCATCGGCTCATTCTGCAGGCGGATGATTGCCTCCCGGGCGGTTGAGGCGTGGATTGTGCCCATGCAATACCTGCCCACATTCATCGCGGTCATCAAATCCCTCGCCTCGGCGCCTCTTACCTCGCCGATAATAATCCTGTCGGGGCGCATGCGCAGGCTATTCTTCACCAGGTCCGCCAGACTGACGCTGTCAGTGCTCTCTAAGCGCGAACATTCAACCTGCGCGGCGGTATTCAGCTCAAGAGTATCCTCAATTACCACCAGGCGGTCCTTGGGAGGAACAAACGCCAGCAAGGCGTTAAGCATGGTGGTTTTACCGGCTCCGGGGCCTCCGGCGATAATGATATTTGCCGGCTTAAGCGACAACCCTTCCACATAGAGCCACAGCCAGGCCGCCAGCCCATAGGAAAGCGCCTGCATCTCTATTAAATCAATAATGCTTAACGGCTGCAGCTTGGCGCGGGTAATGGTTAATTGCGGGCCAAAGGGAGACTGCACGATATTGACTCTTCCGGCGTTATCGGGCAGCTCAAGGTTGAGAATTTCTCCTGCATGGTTCAAATTGGCCCTGCCGGATAAAATAATCAGCTTCCTGATGAATAAATCCAGCTCCCTGGTTGTTTCAAATTTATTGTCCGTCTTTATAAACCCTTTTTTTGAACTATGCAGAAATATCGGTTTAAGCCCGTCTATAACGATATCCTCCACATCTGGGTTTTGTAGAAATTCTGAAATTGCGTCAAAGGATAAGAAGTCTTGGGCAAACTTTTCCGCAGACTCTCTGTCCGGGGAAAATCCGACTTTCTTAATCAAGCCCTTATCTTCCGGATCCCGGGTAAGCCCTAAAAATACTTCGCAGATAATCTCTTTTCTTTCCTCGTAATTCTGGGAAAGATTGAGCTTACCGGCTAAAGATTCAGCTACTTTCAACTTCAGGTCTAGAATCGTTCTTTCCATAAGTAAAATTAGCGTCCCGCTTCTCGCTTTGATGCATCAGTTTAACGAAAACAGCCATAGCTATTGCTGGCCTATCAAAAGACGAAGCAAAACGAACCCAAGCGCAATCGAACCGAACTGACCCCAATGATTCTACCGGTTCGAAATGGTATAATTGGCGGTGGGTCTACCGTTATGTTCTAACGGAATTTTGACCCACCACAATTAATTTATCAATATGCCCCGCGCCTGTCGGCGCTCCCACATCTCCCGTGCATCGTTCGGCCTGCGTGGGC
>SCPY01000067.1 GCA_004299495.1 bacterium
CACGCCGTCACGGTCTATAAAGATAGCGTTCATTTATTGGGCCTTGCTCCTTATGATTTCTCTATACTTTAGATAACTTAAAAATTGGTAAAGGCCGGCAAAATAAGCGATCGTAAAACCGATGAATCCGTCTTTGTATCCCTTCTTGCCGAAGTAAGAGCGGAAAAATCTGTCATAAGCGCGCCAGATAAATCTGCCCAGACGCATTGGTTTATTCTGATTAAACCACTTCTGCGCCTCCCTGGTGGTCTGATTATTCATTTTACTTAAAAAATCCTCTATATTTTTATAAGAATAATGAATAATGTCAGATTTTAAATGGCCACAGGGGTCATCCATAAAGGCGCGAGGATGGACTCCGGCTTCCTCATAGCTGAATTTGTCTTTACGAAACAGCTTTAGCTGGGGGCTGGGATACCATCCCCCATGGCGCACCCAGTAATCTCCGATAAAATTGCGCCGGGGAATAGTAAAGCCGTTATATTTTACTTCTGCCTCTAAGGCTTCTTCGATTTCTTTTTTCAATTCTTCCGTAGCCCGCTCATCCGCGTCCAGGCTCAAAACCCACAAGTTCTTTGCCTGGGCATAGGCAAAATTCCTGTGCCTTCCCTCTACATCCATACGGCGCACCAAAATTTTATGCGCGAATTTCGCGCAGATTTCCCTGGTTTTATCCGTGCTTTCATCGTCAACTACGATAATTTCATCTGCCCAGCCGGAGACGGACTTAAGGCATTCCTGAATGTTTCTTTCTTCGTTCTTTGTTAAAATCACAACTGACAGGTTTATCATCCCAGGAATTCCTTTATAGAAGCGATAATATAATCCATTTCGTCTTTGGTTAAATCCGGATACACCGGTATAGCAAGAGTTTGCGAAGAAGCCTTCTCGGCCTCCGGGAAATCTCCCCTTTTATAGCCGAGATATTTAAAACATTGCTGTAAATGCAAGGGCACGGGATAATATATCCGCGCGTCAATGCCTTTACTTCTCAGGTGCTCGATTACTTTCGCGCTTGAAGCGCCCAGGCGTAATACATACTGATGGTAAATATGGCTGCTGTGCGGCGCGAGAAATGGTGTCTTTATTTTCAGTCCGTTTAATTGCCGGTTAAAATACTCCGCGTTTTCCCGGCGCTTATTATTCCATCCGTCAAGATATCTTAGCTTTACCTTTAGGACCGCGGCCTGCAGAGTATCTAAACGATGGTTATACCCCAATACCTTATGAAAGTATTTTGCTTTGTTTCCCTGATTCCTGAGCAGCCTAATTTTATCGGCGGCTGTTTTATTATTCGTCAAAACCATGCCCGCGTCGCCAAACGCTCCCAGGTTTTTCCCGGGGAAAAAACTTACCGAGCCGCAGTCCGCGATTGCGCCCGCTTTCCTCCCTTTATACTCAGCGCCAAAGGCCTGCGCGGTATCCTCAATAACTCTAAGTTTATAGGCCTTTGCTACTTTTAAAATCTCACCCATATCCGCGCACTGGCCGTAAAGGTGCACCGGAATAACCGCCTTTAGCTTAGGCCTCTTCTTTTTCCTGATAGTTATTTCTAAATTATGAGCAGTCATATTATACGTCTGAGGGTCTATATCGGTAAAAACCGGCATCGCGCCTATGCTGGCAATGGCTCCCGCGGTAGCGTAATAGGTAAAAGCCGGACAGATAACCCCGTCGCCAGCTTCTACGCCAAGCGCTATTAAGGCCAACTTTATCGCGTCGGTCCCATTAGATACTCCGATGGCATACTTCGCTCCGGTATATCGCGTAACCTCACCTTCAAGCTCTTCAACTTCTTTACCCAGGATAAAATTGGTATTATCAATAACTTTTTTTATGGCTTCGTCTATATCCGCGCGAATGGGGGCTATCTGCTTTTTAAGGTCTAATAATGGTATCATTTTATGTCCCTCACTTATTTATCAATAATCTATCTAACGCGCTAAGGGCTTCGCTAACATCAATACTTTCTAAACATTCCCTGTTTCTCGCGCAAGGGCTTAATCTAAATCCGCGGTAGCAGGGGCTGCATTCCAGATTTCTTCTTAAAACAATATGGCGCCCTTCATCAGGCGGATACGGCCCGTATACCGCGGGATCTGCCGGTCCAAAGAAAGAAAGCGTCTTTTTCCTTAAAGAAACTGCCATATGCAAAGGGCCGCCATCGTTTCCGATAAATATATCCGCCCTGTTTATAAGAGCGGCTGACTGGCTTAAGGTTGTCCGGCCGCGCAAGTCAATGGCTCGCGGGATAGGAAATAATTCTTTATCGCTTGAATCTCCCAATATTATAATTGTAACCCTGTATTTTTCAATGATTTTATCAACTAAAACCCGAAAATTTTCTTCCGGCCAGCGTTTAAGCCGCGCCTCCACCCCCCAGCTTGCCCCGCCTCCCGGGGCTATGGAGATCACCGGATTATTCCGGTCAATATCTTGCGAAGTAAAAAAGTCATCCGCGTACCGCTTATCTTCACCGCTTAGATAAAGCTCTAAGTCATTGTATTTGGGCTTAATGCCGACCAACTCCGGAAGCTCGTTGTAATACTCAACAATATGCCTGTTTTCGTATCCGGCAAGCTTTAGAGAATCAGTTAAATAAAAACCCCTGTTTTTATAATTATACCCGACTCTCTTTTTTATACCGGCAAGCCATAAGAAAAAACCGAAATTTGCCGCAAGGGATAAATCTATGGCTAAATCAAATCTTTCTCTCTTAATTGCTCCTATAAAGCCGTTAAATGCATTAAGCCATTTTAACCATGAATCTTCCTGGAGGCGCTTGAATTCATCTCTCTCATAAATGAATAATTTATCTACGTATGGATTATTTTTAATCAGCTCGGAGGCGCGCTTATTACACAAAAAACCCAATTTATGTTTAGGAAAATTATCTTTTAGGGTATGGATCAGCGGGGTGGTAAAAAGGCAATCCCCAATACCGAAAGGATTGACTATAATAATATTCATGCAAACTTTATAGCCATTCTGTTATGGCTGGGAAGTGCTTATCAAGGGACAATATTCTCGCGTTGTTTTGTTTAGCAAGAACAACCAAATAACAGTCAATAAGGTGTATATTTTTGCCTTGCTTTCGCAATTTGTTACTCAAAATCCCGGCATCCTTCCAGGTTGATTCTGTTTCCTTGAGAATTTTTACCACTGAAGGCAAATCCTTAATCAGCTCTATTTCTTTCTCAGACCTTGCTCCCTGCAGCAACTCGGCCAACACAACCCAACAGGTAGAGGCGGTATTTATAGCGAGCGCCGACTCTACTTCTTTGGTTATGGCATGGCTGGTTTTCTTTAAATACTCAATCCAAGCCGATGTATCTATAAAAACTACCCTACCGGCCATGGTGGCGTCCCGCTAATATCTTTTTATTAAAAGAAAGGCCTCCTCTTAAAAGCTCTATTTTCCTGAGCCTCTCTTTCCTTAGGTATTCTTCCACCGCTAATCTCACGGCCTTACTTTTGTTTTTTTGATGTGTTGCCTGAAGCAGGCGGGACAATTTTTCTTCTTCTATATTTATGGTTGTTCGCATTATTATCACCCCCACTTAAATTATACATAATAATTAATCATAAATCAAGGTAAATTGTTATGATATGTATAGCATACTAATAATTATTTTGTTATTCTCTATCTATAAACCCTTATCTGCGGTAATCATCGTCAAAGCGTTTTATATCGTCTTCTTCTAAATAATTTCCTGTCTGGACCTCTACAATCTTAAGCGATGTATCGCGGGGATTTTCCAGGCGGTGCTTTACCCCTTTAGGGATATAGATGCTCTGATTGCTCCTGACATAAACAATATCCCTGCCGCGATTGACCTTGGCGCATCCCGAAACAACTACCCAGTGCTCCGCGCGCCTGCGGTGCGCCTGCAGGCTAAGGCGTTTTCTTGGCTCAATTTCAATTAACTTTATCTTAAATCCTTCGCCTAACTGCAGAATGGTAAACGATCCCCATGGCCGCTTATCGGTCATATGCGCGATATGCTCTTTTCTCTTACCCAATTTTAGCTTGTCTACTATCTCCTTTACTTCCTGAGCCCTATCCCTGTTACAAACCAAGAGGGCGTCAGGGGTATCCGCGATAATCAGGTCTTTTAAGCCGATAGTAGCAATAAGCCTGTTTGCCCGGCTAAAGGCGCAGATTCCCCTGCTATCGCGATCTACAGAATCAGCCTGAATTACATTACCCTCCCTATCTTTTGGTAACAGTTCCCGCAAGGCATCCCAGCTTCCTAAATCAGACCATTCAAAATCTGCCGGGATCAGAGCTATTCGCTTAGAATGCTCCATTATCCCGTAATCTACGGATATGGGCTTTATCCTGGGCCACACTTTAGGGATGTCCTCAATAGCGGATATTTTTCTAAGCTGAGAATATAAATCCGGCAGATATGCCTTGACCTCATCCATAAAAACAGCGGCCTTCCACACAAATATGCCGCTATTCCAAAAATAGCTTTTACTTTTAATATATTCTTTTGCCTTTTTCAAGCTCGGTTTCTCTAGAAATCTATGCACCTTGAAACTCTTTATAAATTCATTGCGATGAGCGTTCAAATGTTCTATTTTTATATACCCGTATCCTGTCGCGGGTTTTTTTGGCCTGATGCCTATGGTTACCAGCAAATCATCCCGCGCGCAAGCCGCGGCCGCTCTTATGGTTTCTTTAAATTTTGCTATATCTTTAATATAATGGTCGGCCGGCAGGGCGACAAGAATCCCTTGCGGATCAGATTTTAGAATTAATCGCGCGCATAAGCCAATTGCCGGCGCGGTATTCTTTCCCTCCGGCTCTAAGATTATGTTCGCGTCAGGAATACGAAACTTTTCTATCTGCTTCTTTACCTCATTAAAATATAAGCGATTAGTAATAATATACACCTTATCCGCGCTGACTAACCCTTTTAAGCGGTTTATAGTATTCTGCAGCAGGCTCTCATTGCCAAAGATATTGATAAATTGCTTTGGCTCTAAGATTCGGCTAAACGGCCAGAATCTGCTTCCCACGCCTCCGGCCAGAATAAGCGCGTACAAATCCGCCTTTCCCAACGGTTCACCGCTTCCCGTCTCGTAGGCGGGAAGCGGCCTTTTAACTGATTTTTCTCTTGATAGCATCTAAAACCTCCTCTACTCCTATCCTTAAAATATCGTCGTTTTCTATAATTATGTGGTTATTTCCTACCGGTCCCCAGCGCCTGGCGCTCACCGCTGGCGGGTATTTTCTAAAAATAGCGATGACCGGAGTGCCGGCTGCAGCCGCCAAATGCATCGGCCCTGAGTCGTTGGTAACAAGAAATCTTGCCTTTTTTAACAAGCCGGCTGATTCTATCAAAGTGGTTTTACCGGTTACATTCACTACGTTTAGGCCGGCGCGGAATTTTTCCGCCCTTTGCGTCTCCTCCTGCCCCCCGATAAGCACAACGCTTACCCTAAGATCTGAATTTATTCTTTTAACTAACTCCCTGAACTTATCTGCCGGCCATTCTTTTTCCTTATTGCTGGCCCAGGGGTGCACCGCGATAACATCCCTATCTTTTATTCCTAATTCGGCTAATCTTGAATCGGGAAAATCGTCTTCTTTTATATCTATTAGATTGCTTCGGTCTTCCGCCTGCGGCGGACTCCCTCGCAATGACAAAGTATTTACACCGATTGCCTTTATCAGTTCAAGATTATATTCTACCTCGTGTTTAAGCCCTTGCGACTTCCTATCCTCCATCCTGCGATTGAGCAAAAAACCCCATTTCCTGTCATATCCCGCGCGCAAGGGAATTCCGGAGATAAAACTGATAATATGAGATTCCTTGCCGGGATTAAAAATCGCGCATAGATCATACTTTTTTTCCTTAAGCAGGCCGGAGAATTTTGTTATCTCGGCGAGCGTGTGTTTTCTGCCTCCCCAGACTATTACTTCATCAACGCAGTTTACACGCCCGGCTAATTGCCGAACAGGAGCATCAACCGCCAGGGTTAATTTCGCGCCCGGATAATTTTGCTTTAACTCTCTAAACGCCGGGATATTCAGTAAAAACTCGCCAAACCTATCGTTTCTTATTGCCAATATTTTACTTATCATTGGGCAGTGAATTTCTTTATAGATAGCGATAGGCCGGCAAGATACCAGAATAACATCGCTACCACGGAGTAATAGAGGCTGCTCTCGGTAAGCCCGTTAACCAAAAAGGCAATCAGGCAGGCTATCAAGCAAAGTGAAACTAATTTAAGGTAATCATCTTTCAGGGAATTGTAAATACGCCTAGACTGCTGAAATAATCTATAGAGAATCCAGGTAAATATTCCTAATCCGGTTAATCCTATTTCGCCTGCCATATGCAGAAAATTATTATGCGCCTTCATTTCATCCAGGGTTACTATACCCCGGTATTCGGGAGATTCCTTATAAAATCTGTAGCTTCTCATAAACGTATTCGCTCCGACACCTATAATGGGATGCGCTTTGATCATATGCAAAGAATTACGGTAAACGGCAATCCTGTCGTCATTACACATAAACCGTAAAGGGTTATACTCAACGTCTTTGGCCCAATTCTTGACAGATTGGGGCAGGAGAAAAGGCGACGCAAGCGTGAATAAGATTAAAACCGCGATGAGTGCCTTGCTTTTTCGCGCGAAGCCAAAGAAAAATAAGATAACGTAAATTGCAAGCAGCGTAGGCCTTGAATACGTCAGGGCTATGGCGGTAAGCACCGTCAGGCTTAAGAAGCACATCGCGATTTTCTTTCTCCCGCGAAAGTAAAATAAAGTTAATCCAAAAAGAATAGGCGCCAGCGCGCTTAAATAAATTCCCAAAAGATTCGCGTCTTTAAAATTCGCGGTTGCCCGCACCAAATCAAGATTAAGTATTGGCTTAAACCCTCGCACAAAATCCCTCCCCGTGGTAACCTGAAAAATGGCGTTAGAGGAAGCTAAAATCGCCCCCAGAGACATAGAGATTAAAATCTTCTTCAGATGCGCCCTGTCTTTTACCTCTTCTCTTACGATAGTAAAGACCAAAATATACTGCAGTAACCGCAATATCCCCCCCTTTATCGTTTCCCTGAAGCAAATAGAGTTAAAGGCTGACAAACAGGTTATAATGAAAAGAAGCAGCATAGGCATATTCAGCGGGCTATCGGCAAACACGCGCTCTTTCTTGAGTATTTTTTTTGCTAAAAATGCCGCCAGCAAAAGCCCCATAAACACATTCATCGGTGCGGGGGCAATGGCCATTGAAAATGGCAAAAGAATAATCATCCAATAGCTAACGCCATCAAGAAAACCGGCCAGGCCTGTCTTATCACTCATGATTTAACCGCCTTTCAAACTTTAATTCCAACATTTTGCTTATCATTCTTAAGCCGTCTTGAATTCTTATTTTCTTGCCTTGAGAATAATTCCTGGGATGATATTCAATCGGCACTTCAAGCAGCCTTAGCTTATTTTTTAACGCCTTGATCAAGATTTCCTGCTCTAACGAGAAATCTCTGGCTTTCAAATCAAGCAAGGTAAATATTTCCCTTTTTGCCGCTTTATAGCAGGTATTGATATCGTTAAGCCTGATTCCATACAGCGCGTTAAGGACGAAGGTTAAAAATCGGTTGCCGAATTGATGTAAAAATAACCCCTTGTAGCCCTTAACAAACCTCGCTCCCAGCACCAGGTCCGCGCGCTTATCCAAAATTGGCTGGATTAATTTAGGATAATCATTCGGATTATATTCCAAATCCGCGTCTTGAATAATCACGATATCCCCCGAGGCATTTTTTAAGCCTGTCCTGAAGGCAGCGCCTTTACCGAGATTCTCGGGATGCAAAACGACTTTAAGGCTTGGTATATGTAATTTTGCCAAAATCTCCCTGCTTCTATCGGTAGAGCCGTCATCAACCGCGATAACCTCCTTGTCAATTTTAATGGAATCTATAAGATTCAGGATTTCCGCGATGGTTTTCTCCTCATTATACACCGGAACGATAACTGAAAGAAGCGGCGGCATAGATTAGAAAAGGGTATAGATAAACGGCGCGACAGCCGAACTCTGAGTGAAAAAAATGAGCATGCTTAATAATAACAGCATAATAATTATAGGGGTAAGCCACCACTTTTTGTTAGATAAAAGGTATTGCCAGAATTCCTTTAGCAAATTAAATTTAGGCATCCTGCGCCTTTCTAAAAAATTTTTTCATATCCCTCATTAGAGCGGATAAACTGCTCTTTTCTAATCCAATATGACTGCGCTTCCTTTTCGAGCCTTAAATTGAGAAAATCTTTCTTAAGCATCTTCGCCAATAACCCTATGGGCGTAAGCACCAAATAATATATAACAATAAGGATGATCCGCGTGTTAAGCCAGCCCAAACAAAAAGCAACGCCCATCCAAAACTTAAAAAACGGCCTCAAAGTATGCGGCGCTCCTTGAGCAAAAAATAAAAAAACAAAACCCGCTGACCAAAAAATAATATACCTTTGCCAGCGCTCAACTGTTAATCCGGGCCGCTCCTCCCTCAAAAAAAGAATTAAACCGATAGCGAAAAAGCACAGGCACATCGTCATGCCAAATTTTTTCAAGTTCTTTTTGCTTATATCAAATTCAGTGAACATATCAGTCCAAAGAGAGATCTTTTCTCCAGCCGGCATCATCTTGAAGCGGCACCTGATCTTTTTTGTCAAGAAGAAAACAGCCCATCATTAAATAATCCATATCGGTGCGCATAAAACACTTATATGCTTCCTGCGGCCTGCACACCGGAGGCTCTCCTCTTATGTTAAAAGAAGTATTCACAATTACGGCGCAGCCGGTTTTTTTATAGAAGGCTTCTATCATACGGTAATAAAGCGAAGAATCTTCTCTGCCGATAGTCTGGATCCTGGCTGAATAATCCACATGGGTCACCGCGGGAATAATTGAGCGTTTTATATTCAACCTTTGTATGCCGAATAACTTGTTTTCCTCATCGGTCATTTTTCGCCTGATATTTTCTTTGACCGGCGCAACCAAAAGCATATAAGGGCTTTCACTATCCAGCTCAAAATAATCGCCGCACTTCTCTCTTAAGACGCTCGGAGCAAACGGCCTGAATGACTCTCTGAATTTAATCCTTAAATTCAGCTTTGACTGCATAGTTTCCGGGCGCGCATCCGCGATGATTGAACGCGCTCCCAGCGCCCGCGGGCCGAATTCCATCCTCCCCTGAAACCATCCGACTACCATTTCCTGTGTTAAAAGCTCTGCGGTAACCTCAGGTAATTCATCTAAAGTTAATTTTCTGTAAGGTATGTTATCTTTCTTTAAAAAGGCTTCAATTTCTTCATCTGAATATTCAGGCCCTAAATACGACGCTTTCTGTGTGTCTCTGCCGTTAGTCAGGCGGCTATTGCCTAAATATTTATACCAGACAAATAGAGCCGCGCCCAATGCCCCCCCGGCATCCCCTGCGGCAGGCTGAACCCAGATGTTCTCAAATATCTTTTCGCGCAATATCCTTCCGTTGGCGACGCAGTTTAAAGCGACACCGCCTGCAAGGCAGAGATTATTCCGGCCAGTCACTTTGCGGATATGCCGGCAAATGCGTAATATTATTTCTTCCGTAACATCCTGGACGGAGCGCGCCACATCCATATGAAATTGAGTTATCTTTGCTTCTGGCCCGCGCGACGGATGGCCGAAGAGCCTTTCAAATTTTTTATTTATCATCCGAAGCGCGTAAGGATAAGGAAAATAGCGCATATTCAATTTGAAAGAGCCGTCTGCCTTCAAATCAATCAATTCCTTCAGAATTACATCTTTATATTTCGGCTCGCCATACGCGGCTAAACCCATCAGCTTATACTCGCCAGAATTAACCTTAAAGCCAATATAATAGGTTAAAGCAGAATAAAAAAGCCCTACGGAATGGGGAAATTTTATTTCATAATCAAGCCTGAAATCATTGTTCTTGCCGGTGCCGAAACTGGCTGTTGTCCATTCGCCTACTCCATCAAGCGTAAGAATGGCGGATTCCTGAAACGGCGATGGGTAAAATGCCGAAGCCGCGTGCGACTCGTGGTGGCTGGGAAAGATAAATTTACCCTTAAAATCCCGCAATTCATTCTGGATTAAATCCGGTATCCAGAGTTTTTGCTTAATCCATAAGGGCATTGCCTTTAGAAAAGAGGAAATTCCTAAAGGAGCGTAAGCCAGATAACTCTCTAAAAGGCGTTCAAACTTTATTAACGGCTTCTCATAAAAGGCAACATAATCTAATCCTGAAGCCGATATTCTTGCCTCGTTTAAACAATAGCTTATCGCATTTTTTGGAAAGCCATAATCGTGCTTCTTGCGCGTGAAGCGCTCCTCTTGGGCAGCGCAGATTATTTCACCATCTTTAACTAAAGCCGCGGCGCTATCGTGATAAAAAGCAGAAATGCCCAAAATATGGCTCATATTAGCCTGTAAATACGCACGATTGGATTGACAAATGATAACGAAAAATTCTCAGGATGTTCTTTTGCCCAGGCGTCTTCTATCGGAAAAATGATTTCTTTTGTCTGGTGCAAAGAATATACAAAAATGTAATCCGTCTTTCTTCTTCTAAGATTGCCAAGCCACACATCATAGTCAGGATGCTGGCGGTAATTTCCCTCTGCCTCTAAGCTTTGGTGCAGGCTTAAGAAATCCGCTCCCCAGCGATAGCGGCTCCTGGGGAAATAATGAATCATCGCAGGGTCAACATCATTTACCGATACATAAAAAACGTTATTCTTGAAATTTGTCCCATATAAAGGAAACGGCACCGGCCTGCCTACATACGCGATATTATTGCCGCTGGTATTTTCATTGAGCCAATTCCAGGCCCTGGCCGCCTCGGGCCAAAACCCTGAATATTTTATCATTTTTATATAACGCTTGTATTCATTTTTATTGTAATCCAAGTTCAGCACCGAAAGAGCCAAGGCCGCCATTGCGGCTGTCAACAGCCAATGATGGGTTCTTAATTTTGACACAAAAGCATAAATCCTGGCGAAGTTGAGAAACAATACGGCTGAAAGCAAAAGTGATACCATCAATTCGCTGTGATTGGAAATTTCCGGGCAGGACGCCATAAAACACACAAGGACCAAAACCCTTAAGATATTTTTGTATGGTTTATTTAGAGAAAATACGCTGAAAGCCGCCGCGTATCCCAGGCTTAAGCCGGGATAAAGATACCGCAAATTAGCCAGAGGTATCACATAGCGCCAAATAAGCAGGATGACTATGGGGATGAGAAACATCAAAATCTTATCAAAGGTTAGAATTTTCTTTCTAAGCACCTTGAAGGCGTAAATTAAAAATCCCGGAAGCAAAAAAACTATCACCCCCGCGCCCATCCCCTCATGAAAAAGTATCTTATTGAGGGAGTAATCTCCGGATGAAATCCTGACGCTGTAGTTTACCTTATCATATACGCCTTTAAAAATTTCTCTGCCGAGAAAATCCACCTTCATCGGATAGAAAGGATTTCCCGTCGTAAAATAGTTT
>SCPY01000068.1 GCA_004299495.1 bacterium
TGTCCCTAATTATGGAATTGAGATTTATCCTTGGGCATATCTTTCTACCCTGGGATGGTTAAGCTGTATGGGGTGGGCAACCTTCAAATACCGGCTTATGGATATCAAAATTGCCCTTACCCGTACCGGTATCTTTATTGCGGTATATACCCTGGTTTTAGGTATTCCTTTTGCGACAGCCGGCTGGCTGAGGCCGTGGTTATCTGCGGTAATAGGCGTCAACTGGTGGGTTGCTCCGTTTTCGCTGATGGCCCTTCTGGCAACTACCGGCCCGTTTATCTACATCTATCTAAACCGCAAGGCCGAGGAAAAGCTTTTAAAAGAACAAAAAGCTTACCAAGGCATCCTAAGGAATGCCTCCCTGGAGATGACCCGGCTTAAGGATATGAAGGTACTGCTTGAGTTTATAGTGCACATTACGACAGGGGCGGTACGTATGCATTACGCGGCTATTTACCTTTTAGACAGGGATAATTCCTATTACAAATTAGAGTCAATAAGGGCCAGGGAAGGCAAGGCAGGGCTTTCTCCCAGGATTGAGATGAACTGCGCGTTAGTGAAATGGCTGTCAGATAAAAAAGAGCCCTTGGTGGCGGAAGAAATCAAAAGGTACCTGCAAGACCATCCACAAAAGGATTTAGAGCAGCTAAAGAACCAGCTGGAACTAATGAACATCGCGCTTATTGTCCCGAGCTTTGTGGAGAATAAGCTTTTGGCTTTTATGGCGCTGGGAGATAAGAGTTCGGGAGAGATCTATACCCCTGATGACCTGCATGTGTTTACTGTGCTGGCAAGCCAGGCGGCCCTGGCTATAGAGAACGCCCGCTTCCTTGAGGATGCCCGGGAAATGCAGGAGCAGATCTCCCAAGCGGAAAAGATGGCCACCATCGGGACCATGGCTGACGGCCTCTCTCATCAGATAAATAACCGCTTTCACGCCCTTTCCCTGATTGCCGGGGATACCCTGGATACCATTAATCTTGCCGATACCGGACAGTATGCGCCGGAACAAAAAGGCCTCCTCGGCCAGGTCAGGCACGGCCTGGAGCGTATCCTGGCAAATGTGGTCCAGGGAGGCGAGGTAGTTAAGGGTATGCTCAAATACAGCCGTAAAGGCGAGGAGGGTTTTTCCGCGGTCTCCCTGGATAAGGTAATTGACTCTACCCTGGAGATGGTGCAGTATAAGATAAAGCTTAACCGCGTTGATATTGTCAGGGATTATCCCAAGGACGCGCCGGCCATCCAGGGGAACCTGACGCAGCTGCAGGAGGTATTTTTTAACCTGATAGACAACGCCTATGACGCGATGATGGAGCGCCAGGAGGCCTTTAAAGAAGACAGCTACCGTCCAAAGATAAGGATTTATACCGAAGACACGCATAACGGCACCATAAGGATAAAGGTGGAAGATAACGGGATGGGGGTAAGGCCTGAAGACGCGGGCAAGATGTTCACCCCTTTTTTTACCACCAAGGTCTCAAGCCGTAAGGGCACCGGCCTTGGGCTTTATGTGATAAAAAAGATAGTCGCCGCCAACCATCAGGGTAAAATAAGCGTTGAGTCAAATTACAGGCAGGGGACTACTTTTATTCTTGACCTGCCCCTGTATAAAGGCAAGGAGGAATGATTGATGGTAAAATTGCTTATTGTTGACGATGAGCCGGATGTGCGGGAGTTCGCCTCAAATTTTTTCCGCAAGCGTAAATTTAAGATTTACTCCTGCCCTGACGGAGAAAGCGCTATTGATATGGTGGATAGCGAACATCCCGACCTTGTGCTTTTAGACATAAAGCTCAACAGGATGGACGGGATTGAGGCCTTGAGAAAAATCAGGCAGACAAATAAGCAGGTCAAGGTGATTATGATGACCGGAAGGGATGATGAAGATGCCAAGCGTTCCTGCGGCGCGCTTGGGGTATCCGGATATATCCATAAGCCGCTTGAGCTTGATGAATTGGAAAAGATAGTTGCCGGAGCGGTAGGGACAGGTATATGAGTAATAACGGATTAAATTATAAGAAAGAGCTGGAGTCCGCGGCTAAATCAATGATTCTAATTCACGACCCCCGTTTGCTGATGAAGATTATAGTGCGTATGATCGTGCAAAAAGTGGGCGTGAAGCATACGGGTATTCTGCTTTACGATAACGAGAAGGATACCTATATCCTGACTGTCTCCGGAGGGGTGTCCGGCCTCAAGGTACCCGCGGGGTTCGCGCGGATGGATTCCGATAATCCGCTGATCCGCTTTTTCCGTGAGGGGTTTGACAGTAAAATTTTCGGCGAGCGCCTGTTAGAAGCGGCGCGGCTTAAGCTTGAGCTTACCGCGAGGAAACATCGCGGGAAAACCGCGGCTATGCTTAAGAAAATCTCCTATCAAATGGAGATTTTTGATACGGCCGCCTGCATCCCCAGTTTTTTCAGAGACCCCAGCTCGCTGAAGGATGTCCTTATGGGCGTTTTGCTTCTGGGAGAAAAAAAGAATAATTCCGCCTTTAAGCAGGATGAATTGGATTTCTTCGCGGCCCTGGCCTCGGATGTGGCAATGGCCCTGCGCAATGCCCAGCTTTTCAAGGAACTCAAACAGGAGCTTGAGAATCGCCAAAGCCTGTTTTATCATACCACTACCGCACTGGCCGCGGCAATAGACGCCAAAGACAGCTATACCCACGGCCATATTAACCGGGTTATCCGTTATAGCCAGCTGTTAGGCGAGGAGATAAAAAAGCGAAATGGCTTAAACGGGCATTTTATGGAGAATTTGCGCCTGGCAAGCCTTCTGCATGATATCGGAAAAATCGGCACTCCTGAGAAATTATTAAACAAGCCGTCCGGGCTGACCATAGGGGAGTTTAAGATTATCCAGCAGCATCCTTTAGACGGGGTTAAAATTCTGCAGTCAATCAAAGAGTTAAGCGAAATTATTCCGGGAGTAAAATACCACCACGAAAGATATGACGGCAAAGGATACCCGGAGGGTTTAAAAGGAAAGCAGATTCCTCTTCTTGCCTCCATAATTTCCTGCGCTGACGCCTTTGACGCTATGACCACCGACCGTCCTTATCGCAAGGCCTTAACCAGGGAGCAGGCAATAACGGAGATTGAGCGCGGATGCGGAAGCCAGTTTGACCCTTTAGTAGCTAAGGCCGCGATAAAAGTTTTCTCCCGCCTGAAGGAATAGGGGTATGGATAAACCAAAGATTCTTCTGCTTTATATCTCCGAGGTTTCCGGGCATCATCAGGCGACCCTGGCTATTGAAAACGCCGTTAAACACCTGAACCCGCAGGCAGAAGTCCTGAATCTCAACGCTTTCAATTACGCCTATCCCATTACCGAAAAGATAGTCAACCGCCTTTATATGGGGGTTATAAAGCGCACTCCGGGGATCTGGGACTATCTTTACGATAATCCCTCCATAGTAAAGAAGACCCAGAAAATGAAAGAATTAATTCATATACATAATTTCCCTAAACTGGAAAAACTTTTTGCCGAGTTCTCGCCCCAGGCGGTTGTCTGTTCCCAGGCATTCCCCTGCGGAATGGTCGCGGACTTCAAAAAGACATACAAGAGCAATCTTCCTCTTGTCGGAGTATTGACTGATTACGCTCCGCATTCATACTGGATTTACGACGATGTTGATTATTACATTGCCCCCAGCGACGAGGTAAAGGAAAGGTTCATCCAAAAAGGGGTGCCGCAAGATAAGATTAAGGTCTGCGGAATACCCGTTGACCCCAAATTTTCCCAGAAACACAACCGGGATGAATTGGCCGGTAAATTCGGCCTTGACTTAGACAGGCCGATTATCCTGGCGATGGGGGGAGGCCAGGGCTTAGGCCCGCTTAAAAAAATAGTCTCCGCGTTCAGGAAGATGCGCATAGATTCTCAGCTTGTGGTTATCTCCGGAAACAATAAATCATTATACCGCTCCTTACAGCGCGCCGCTGGCAAAACGCAGAAAAAGAAAATTTCCATATATGGCTATGTAAACAATATTGACGAGCTGATGGAGATATCCACGCTCATTATCACCAAGGCCGGAGGCCTTACCACCAGCGAGGCGTTAGTCAAGGGCCTGCCGCTGGTTATCATAAAACCCCTTCCCGGGCAGGAGGAGATCAATACCACCTATCTCCTGCATAAGGGAGCGGCAGTCAAGATTACCGATGACAAGCTTTTATTTTGGCTGATCCAGAATCTGCTTTCCAGCTCGTCAACGCTTAAGGCGATGCAGGAAGCCGCCTTAAGGATAAGCAAGCCCAATTCCAGTGCGGATATTGCCAGGCTGATATTAGAGTTATGCGCTACTACATCCTCTATCGCGTAGGGGAATTCATATCGCTTCATTTGCCGCGCTCCATCGTTTCCCTGATAGCCAGGATGCTGTCATTTCTGCAGTATTTTTTCTCCGCTCAGGACAGAAACTCCGTAAGAAATAATCTTAAAGCGATTTTACCCGCGTTAGATAACCGCCTTTTAGAGCGCCATACCAGGGATGTCTTTATGAATTTCGCCAGGTACCTGGCGGTTTTCTTGAGGTTTAAGAAATTAGACCTTGCCTTTATCAAAAGCAATGTGCGTATTGAAGGCAGGGGCTATATTGACCAGGCCCTTTCCCTGGGCAGGGGGCTCATTATTGTGAGCGGCCATATAGGAAATTGGGAGCTGGGAGGGGTAACGCTGGC
>SCPY01000069.1 GCA_004299495.1 bacterium
GGCGGAGCGGGAAGGAAAGCAGACCAAGCTCTTTAGATTAAACAATGCCTCCGCGCTTACGCTTAAAGAGTCTCTCTCCAGGGTATTAGGCCCGGACGGATCAATTGAGGCGGATGCCCGCTCCAATTCTTTGGTGGTTACGGATACCCTCTCGGTGATCAATAAAATAGAAGAAATAATCCCCTCTCTTGACAATCCCACCCCGCAGGTTTTAATCGAAACAAAACTTATAGAAACCACCTTAACCCGGTCGGATAAGCTGGGCATAGACTGGACAACCACCCTCAGCGCCACAGGAGCCAAAAGGCCGACCACTCTGCCTTTTTCGCCTAAAGGCGACCGGTCGTGGATGGAAAACGTCTTTCCTCCGGGCCCGGCATCAAGCACGGACTTCCCTACCGGGCATCCCTTTGGCTTTCCTACCGCCGTGAAAGGCGATTTCACGCTGGGCACCCTGGATGCCTCAAGCTTAAAGGCGGTCCTTGACGTGTTAAAAAGCCGCACGAATACGCACCTGATTGCCAATCCGCGCGTGGTGGCACTCAACAACCAAAAGGCGCTTATCCACGTGGGCAAAGATGTCCCTATCCCCATTTATGAAAGAAATGATTCTACCGGCAAGATGGAAATCACCGGCTGGTCAGAGGATGAAAAGGTGGGCGTTCAATTAGAGGTTACTCCCCAAATCAGCCCGGACGGGCATATACGGCTGAAATTAAAACCCGAAGTAAGCAGCATTTCAGATTTTATAAAAATCGAGGGCGAAGACGCCGCTCCTATCACCGCGACCAGAACCGTGGAAACAGAAGTATTGATCAGAGACGGACAAACTGTGGTTATTGGGGGATTAATCAAAGACGAGTCTTTTAACAAAGTAAGCAAGATTCCCATTCTCGGGGATATTCCTATTTTGGGGCTTCTCTTCACCCGAAAGGAGCTAGGCTCCACTTCAAGCCCGACGGAAAAAACCGACCTGCTCATTTTTGTTACCGCGCGCATAATCAAAGACACCGACGAACCGCTCCTGGCGTATGAGAGCAATCTGATTACCTCGGCTCCCCATCCCTTCAAATTAGAGATGAGAGCTGTGCAATAAAAGCGGGGCGGATTAACTTATGAAAGATAAAAAGATATTCATCTTACTTGCCTTCGCGGGGATTATTATCTCTATCGTCTTCTTCGCGTCGCGGCCCGCGGAAAATAGCGGGCGGCATCCCGGCTTAAGCGGCATAACTCAAGAGCCAAACATAGCTCAATTAGAATCGCAGGTTCAGCAGTTAAGGGGGCTGATTACCGCCTTTGTAGGCCTGAACCAATCTCTCAAGGCCTCATTTCAGGAGGAAAAAGAGCAAAGGGCCGCGCTGCAAGAGGCGCTTTCCGGGGCAAGCCTCCAGAACGAATCTTTGAGCCGGGAATTAACCCGGGCCAGGGTCAGCTTAGAATTAACCCAGCCTATAAAACAAGGCATCGATAAAATACAAGATTCTCTCTCCGGATTATCGCTTGCCCCCGGAAAAGAAAAAGAAATCAGCCGGCAGCTTTTGGATATCAGCCGCCAGCTGAAATTAGTAGACGCGCAGATTCCCAGCCTACTCAAGGAAAACGCCTCCTATAAACAGCTGGCAGACGCCACGCAGGGCCTGCTTAAAAAACAGGAAGAAGATATCCGCGCCCTAAGGAACGCCCTTGATGATGAAAAAACCAGGGGGCAGGCGGCAAAAAATACCCAATCTCTTTCAGAACGAAAGAGCGCGGATTTTGAGAGAATAAAAAATAACCTCTTGGAAACCAACGCATCTCTGCACGCTGAAATCAACCGGTTAACCCAGACATTAAAAGATACCCGGAGTAAGCTTTCGCAGGCCGCCAAAGAAAAGGAAATCAGCAATACGCGGGAAGCCAAAATCCTCAGGCAGGATAACCGGAAGCTTCAGGAAGAGCTGAATCAGCTCCAAGAACAATTAGCGCGGCTCCAAAAAGATTCCGCGGCACTGCGCGATGATTATGCCGCCGCGCGGGAAACGCTCAAAAACAATGAAGCCACCCTGGGCAGCAGGGCGGATAAAATATTGGTATTAGAAGAAACATTGGCTGGCATCCGAGAGCAATTATCGGTAATCCGGTCCCGCTACGGCGAGTTAGAAAAAGAATCCGCCGGACTAAGGGAGCAAAATGTAGCTGGGCAGTTAGAGCGAGAGGGCCTAAAAAGCCAATTAAGCCAATCCCGGCTTAAATTAAGCGGCTTAGAAAGCCGGTTTTCTCAAATCGGAGTTATCCTTGAGTCGCCGAAGCCGGCTGAAACAACCCTGCCGAAAGAAGAATCCCGGCAGGAGGTAAAAAAGGTTGAGGTGGAATTATATCCCGCGGAAACCATAGCTCAGGAAACGGACAAATGAGGAATAAAGCTTACCTCCCTCTATTTTTTCTGTTCATCATTCACTGCTCACTGCTCACTGTTTGTCGCGCTCAACAGGATGGGGGGATTTCTCAAGAAGAAAAAGTGCAAAAGGCAAGGGAGCATTACGCCTCCGGAAAGGCCCTTCTTGAACAGGGAGACTACAAGGGCGCGGACGCGCAATTTAAAAAGGCGCAAGGCCTCCTTACCCAGGGCTCGTCATTACCGGCCCCGGAGGGGCTAGGCCAGCCGGCCGGCAGGCAGGCAATCCCTGCCGAGATCGCTTCGCCGCCCGCGGCTCCCGGCAATGGCCGCGCATCCGATACCCTTTCTGTTGCCAGGAAAGCCTGGGAAGCCGCCAAAAGAGGCGCGCCCGAGGAAGCTATATCATTTTATCAGCAAGCGATTAATACCTGCGCGCCAAACTCCGACCTTTATTACAACCTGGCGCTTGAGTATCTCAAAACCAAGCGCTTCAGGGAAGCTGCCCAGGCTTTTAAGAGAGCCGTTCAGCTCAATCAGCGGGATAATGACGCCTATTTTAATTTAGCCGTATTGTATGAAAGCTACCTTAACGATAAAAAACAGGCCCTGAGTTATTACTCCCAATACCTAAAATACGCCTCCCCGGGCGATAATACCGCCGAAACAAAAGAATGGGTGCGCCAGATTAAAAAGGAATTAAAAGCGCGATGAAAGATGAAGAACTGCAAAATTTATTATTGAGCTGCGGCCTGCTTACCCCGGAAGAATTAAACAGGGCGGCCGAAGAAACCAAGAAGCTCAAACGCCCCCTGGAAAAGATAATTGTGGCAAACCGCCTTTTATCCCAGAGCGCGCTTTACGAAACCGTTGCCAAACATTTAGGGTTTAATTATATCAGCCTGTCAAGCCTTCAGGCAGACGAAGCGCTGCTCAAGATATTGCCGGCGGCGCTTGCCCGGCAAACGCTGGCAGTGCCGCTGAAGCTGGAAAACGGCACCCTGCACATCGCGATGGCCGATCCCGCCGACTTATACGCCATTGACCAGATACAACTGCAGACCGGCATGCCTTTAGAGGTATATCTTTCCGGTCCAGATGAGGTTAATGAAGCGCTCAGCCGGATTTATGCCGAGCGCGCGGCCTTTGGGGATTTCCTGGCCGGCATCGCCAAAGACCAGCCGCAGGCAAAAACCAAGGACGCGGCAACCGACGGCACGTCTATAATTAAGCTCGTGGATTTGATTATCGCCCAGGCGGTAAGAGACCATGCCTCGGATATACACATCGAGCCGGAGCAGGAGGTAACCCGCGTCAGGTTCAGGATTGACGGCATACTCCACGAAATACCCTCTCCTCCAAAATCGTGGGAAGCGGCGATAATTTCCCGCGTCAAGGTTTTATGCGGTATGGATATCGCGGAAAATCGCGTTCCCCAGGACGGCCACTTTCAGGCGAAGGTTGACGATAAGATAATTGATTTTCGCGTCTCCACCATCCCCACCATTTACGGGGAAAATCTGGTAATGAGGATTCTGGACACCGCCTCGGTAATGATCGGCCTTGAGAAATTGGGGTTTGCCACCTACGAGGAAATGAAAAAATACGAGTCTCTTCTTTCCAAGCCCTACGGGATAATCCTTTCTACCGGCCCCACCGGAAGCGGCAAAACCACCACCCTTTATTCCGCGCTTATGCGGATAAACACTATAGATAGAAACATTATCACTATTGAGGACCCGGTAGAATACCGCCTGGGGCTTATCCGCCAGATACAGGTTAATCCTAAGGCGGGAATTACCTTTGCCAGCGGCCTGCGGGCAATCCTGCGCCAGGACCCCGACGTGATTATGGTCGGCGAAATCAGAGATCTGGAAACCGCCACCATTGCCATTCAGGCGGCGCTTACCGGGCATTTGGTGTTTTCTACCTTACACACTAACGACGCCCCTTCCGCGATTACCCGTTTAGTAAATATGGGTATTGAGCCGTTTCTGATTGCCGCCAGCCTTATCGGTGTGATGGCCCAGCGGCTGGTAAGAATCATCTGCCCTGCCTGCAAGGAGTCCTATACCCCCTCCAGGGCGCTTTTGGAAAGGTGGGGCCTGAAAGACAGAGGAGATATCCTCTTATACCGCGGCAAGGGCTGCGAGCAGTGCAAAGGCACCGGCTATTGGGGCAGAATGGGCGCGTTTGAGCTGATGGCTATTGACGACGAATTAAGGGAAATGATTATCGGGGAGGGCTCAACGGTGCTTTTGCGCAAAAAGGCCCAGGAAAAGGGTATGCGCCTTTTGGCCGAAGACGCGGTAGCTAAGGCCCTAAAAGGCGTTACCACTATTGAAGAAATCGCCAGGGTCTGCGAGGAGCATATAGAGTTAAAACCCGCGGAGCAGGCGAAGGTAGAGCCTTACGCCAAAGGCGCTGCTGCCGATACAAAGCCACCGGCCCAAAAGGTTGAGGTAAAGTCCTCAGACTTTGAAGAATACCAAAAACGTGTAGCCAGCTGGTTAAGCAGGAAAAAATAATTGTACGAGCAATATTGGCAGCTTAAGGAAAAACCCTTTCAAAACACCCCTGACCCGCGGTATCTCTATTTATCCGGCCAGCACGAGGACGCCCTAATGAAACTAAGCTACGCCGTTACCCAAAATATGGGCTGCGGGATGCTCGTGGGGGTATTTGGCTGCGGCAAGACCCTCCTGGCAAACGCCCTGCTCAACGACCTGGGCAGAGAGAGGGTGCGCTTTGCCTTCATTACCAGCCCCGCGAGCCTGGAAGCTCCGGAATTGCTGCGGGCGGTTGTGCGGGGGTTAAGCCCGCAGGCCCTGCCCGACAAAAAGAGCGACTTACTGGCTGACCCGCTTTTAGAAAAACTGAATACCATCCTTGTGGATAACGCGCGGGACGGCAAGGAAAATATCGTCATTATTGATGAGACGCACACCATAGAAGACCCGCGGAGTTTTGAGCAGCTACGCCAGATTTTAAATTTTCAATCGGAGAATAAGTTTCTCCTGACCCTTTTGCTCTTCGGCCAGCCGGAGCTTAAAGAAAAGGTGGAAAATAATAAGCCCTTGGACCAAAGAGTGGCAATGCGCTGTTTTTTAAGCCCGCTTGGCGAGGATGATGTGGATAAATATATCCGCCACCGCCTGAAAGTCGCCGGAAGGCCGGAATCGGCAGAGCCTATTTTTGATAAAGAGGCGCTTAAGGCCATTGTTAAATACAGCGCGGGGATCCCCCGGCGCGTCAACACCCTCTGCGACCTGGTGTTAATGACCGGTTTCGCGCAAAAAGCGCAAAAAGCAGAACCGGAATTGATTAGTTCGGTAATCAAAGACTTTAATTTAAGTTGATCGCGAGTGCTCCTTTTCGTTTAAACTTATAACTTATAACTTGAATTATGCCTACCTATATTTATAAGGCCGCGGACAGCGCGGGAAAACTAGTCAAAGGCGAGATAGAGGCAGGAGGCGAGATAGAAGTCACTACCCATCTGGCAAAATTAGGGTATCTGCCCATCAGCATCAGTTTTAAGGCCGAAAAGGCCAAGCCCGCCGCCGGGACAAAGCCTCTGACAGGGCCGGGCAGGGCCCATCCTCAGTCCTTGATTATCTTCACCCGCCAGTTTGCCACCATTATCAAGGCGGGCATTCCCATTGTGGAGGGATTAGGAGTTTTAGCCGAGCAAATAGAAGACCCTGTCCTCAAAAACGCGCTTGCGCAGATTAGCCGCGATGTGGCAGGCGGCATCAGCCTTTCTCAGGCAATGGCAAAGCACCCCCGCGCCTTTAGCGAGCTGTATGTAAACACCGTGGTGGCCGGAGAAACTGCCGGGGTCCTGGAAAGCGTGCTCTCCAAGCTTTCCTATATGCTGGAAAATGACCACGACACCCGCACCAATATTATGGCGGCGCTGCGTTATCCGATAATGGTGGTTGTCGCGATGGTAATCGCGGTTATGGTGCTCTCGGTGTTTGTAATCCCTCAATTCGCCAAGATTTACCTGGAGGCCAAGATGAAATTGCCTTTGCCTACCCAGGCTATGATTGCCTTCAGTAATACTTTAAGATTTCGCTGGTATATCCTCCTGCCCTCCATTGCCGGCTCATTCCTGCTCTTCAAATGGTATATCAACAGGCCTAAGGGGCGATTCTGGTGGGACGGGCTGAAATTTAAAATGGTTGTGGTGGGCGAAATCTACACCAAGATTACCATGCTGCGCTTCTGCTCCATGCTTAATGTGCTTTATCAGGCCGGGCTTCCCGTGCTTAAAACCATGGATATCGTGGGCATGACCATAGGCAACGCCGTATTAAGCAAAGAGGTGGAAAAGATAAAACGAGACCTTGCCGACGGTAAGGGCATATCGGGGGCGGTACTGGCGAGTAAATTCTTTCCCCGGCTGGTGGGCTTTATGATTTCCGTGGGAGAAAAAAGCGGCTCGCTTACCACGATGCTGGATTCCCTCTATGATTACCTGAATTTGGAAGTAAAAACCGCCGTTAAGAATCTCACCACCTTGATTGAGCCGATTATGACCGCGGTCCTGGGACTGGTGGTAATGGGAATGTGCCTAGCCATCTTCCTGCCCCTCTGGAGCATGATTGAGGTAATGAAGGGCGGAGGATAAGTTTTTTAAGAGGAGATATCGCAATGACGCCCTGCGCGGGATTAATCGTTGGCCTTATCGCTGTGCTTGCGGCCGGATTTTTTCTGCTCAAGAAATACTATGAAAAGAAAATCCGGGAAAAAGACAAGCTGGTAAAAGAGGTAGAAGCCCAACTGATCCAGACAGAAAAGATGGCCTCAGTGGGAACCCTGGCCGCGGGCATTGCCCATGAGATAAACAACCCCTTAAGTTTTTTGATCAGCAACCTGGACGCCATGGCCAATTATGTGCAGTCCTTAAGCAAAGAGCCCTCGCTTGACGCGGGCCTGCGCAAAACCCTGCTGGAAGACTTCCGGCCGATGGCAACGGAATCTCTGGAAGGGGCCCTGCGCATAAAGAAAATCGTCTCGGACCTGCGCACCTTCTCCCGGCGCAGCGAAACCAAGAAGGTTTTATTGGATATCAATCAGATACTGGAATCCACACTTTCAATCGTCTGGAACGAAATCAAATATAAGATTACCGTGGTCAAGGACTATCAGGCAAAATCCAGCATCCCGGCCGACCCTACCCAGCTATCCCAGGTGTTGTTGAATATCGTGCTTAACGCCTCCCAGGCAATCTCCGATAAAGGCACTATCACGCTCGCCACCTCCGAAGATGAAAAAAATGTCTGTGTCAAAATCTCAGACACCGGAAGCGGCATCCCCAAGGAGGTATTGCCTAAGATATTTGACCCTTTTTTTTCCACAAAAAAAGCGGGAGCGGGGCTGGGGCTCTCTGTAAGCTATAATATCATAAAGCAGCACGCGGGAGACCTCAAGGTGGAAAGCGCGCCCGGACGCGGCACCGTCTTTACCATCACCCTGCCTAAAAAATCCGGGGAAAACAAAACCCAATGATTCATAAAGGAGAACCGCTATGATTAACTGGGACGAGAAGAGAAAATACAAGAGGGCATTTATTAAACTCGCGGTGGAATACCGGGGAAAAAACTTCTGGCAGATGGTAGAGGCAAATGATATCTCCGCAGGAGGGATGTTTGTGGCGACCGACAAGGTTGAGCCGGCCCAGACGAAAATAGAGGTCATCTTTGAGCTGGGAAAAGAGCCTTATAAAAAAACCATCCGCGCCGAAGGCGTGGTGGCCTGGAGCCGGGCGCAGGCCGCTAAAGACGAAAAAGGCGAAGCTGTACCCGCGGGCATGGGCATTATGTTTACCAAGACCTTTCCTTTTGTGTCAAAAGAGATCTTTGAAAACTTGTTAAAAGAGGCGGAACAGCAAAACAAACCTAAGAGCCAAGACTAAGCCGGAGGGAAAGGTGTCCAAACATTCTATTCTGATCGTGGATGATGAGGTAAACATCCTGCACAGCTTAAGCCGTGTCTTGCGCGATGATGAGCGGGAAATCCATACCGCATCCAGCGCGCCCGAGGCACTGGAAAAACTAAAAACCCTGCGCGCGGTTGATCTGGTTATCTCCGATAACAAGCTCCCCGACATCTCAGGCATAGATTTTTTAATTAAGGTAAAACAGCTTTATCCCGACAGCTTGCGGATATTGATTACCGGCTATCCCGACCTGGAGTCGGTCATCCGGGCGATAAATAACGGCCAGGTATACCGCTTTATCACCAAGCCCTGGGATAACGAAGAATTTAAGCTGATCATAAATCAGGCGCTGGATTATTGCGATGTGCTAAGGGATAACCGCGCCCTGATAAAAATTGCCAAAGAGCAGGCGGAGGCGCTTGCCGCGATGCAGAAAAAATATCCCCAGATTCCTAAGAGCGATTTTGATAAAAGCGGCATCTACATCATTGACGAGCGCAGGGTCTCGGAAACAGTCGCTGATTTCTTAAAAAAATATTATCCCAATACGCCCAAGACATAAACAATGCCAGATTTAGACGCGAAACTTGTCCAAGACGGATGGGTAAACCCGTATCAGCTAAGCCTTGCCAGGCAAGAGGCGGACAAATCAGGAAAATCCCTCTGGGCGATACTGATAAAGTCCGGATTTATGTCTTTGGAAGACGTCACCGTATTCCTCGCCCAGGAAAGCGGGGTGGCTTATGTGGATACCGCGGATTATTCCCTTAACCCTGCCGCGGTACGCCTGCTTGATGAAGCTTTTTGCCGCCAAAATCTCGTCATCCCCTTATTTAAAATCAAGGAAACGCTGTTTATTGCCTGCGCCAACCCCCTGGATACGGAACTGATGGACGCGATAGCTAAAATGGCCGGTTGCGAGGTAACGCCCTTAATCGCCTCATCCGGATCAATTCTAAAGGCATTAAATTCTTTTTACGGGATTGAAGATAAAGTCTTTGAGTTAGACAGATTTATCACTAAGCAGGACCCGCTGGGAGGCCTTGCCTTCTGGAGGGAATCAGAACGCCTTCCGTTAAATATCCCGGTCAGCATCAAAATAGAAGACAGCAGCTTTTCCCTTCCGCATGCCGGCACCCTTGACGGCCATACCCGCGACATCTCGCGTAACGGCGCGGCAATCGGATTAGAGGTATTCATCTTCCTGCCTAAGGGAGTAAGCATTTCTCTGGAGTTCAGGCCGGATAAAAGCCTGACTGCCTCCGGAGAAGGTATTCGGGTAAAGGGAGAAACGGTATATTGCCGGATGGAAAAAGGCCAGCGCTATTTTCTGGGAGTGCGCTTCACCGACATTTCTGATGGGGCGCGCGACCGCCTTTTTGGCTTGGCAAAATCAAAATAATCTATTTTGTCCTCGCCTTGACAGAGGCAATGCCTGTGGTATACTTACAGCAGATAAAGCAAATTATGCACTCTGACGAGCGGTAAGAAAAAATATACCATTGAAAAAAGCAAACCACCCGTAAGGGTGGGGCGCAAAGCCTCCGGTCCGCAAAAGTAGCTGTAGCGGAAAGCGGGGCTGCCAAGGGCATAAGAAAAGAATAAAGCCCCTGGCAAGAAGAAGGGCTTTTTTTGTGCCCCTGTACAATTTATGAACGTGCGGTTCGCGCAATGGATAAAGGAGAAAACGATGAAAAGGCAAAATTATCTTCAAAAGAGGAGATGTCCCGTTCTTATCGCTATGTTCATGTTCTCCGCGGTTATTGCCTGTGGCGCCGAAGAATCCATCACCGTAACCACCTATTATCCCTCTCCTTATGGGGTGTATAGCGAGATGCGCCTGTATCCCAAGAATAACCCTACTGCCTGCGATAACAACCAGAGGGGGCTGATGTATTATGACCTTGCCGATAACAGGCTTAAGGTCTGTAATGGAACGCCTCCTTATCAAGACATCGGAGGAGGCTTCTGGGCAGCCAGCCCCTCAGGCCTTAATGATATCTACTATATTAATTCCGGAAACGTCGGCATCGGGACAAATAGCCCCGGGCAAAAACTGGTAGTTCAGGCCGCGGATGCCTCATCTTCAACAGGAACCGGCCCAACGATATATCTTCAGTCAGATGCTGCTGCGACATTGAATAGGGGCGGTTCGGTGCTTTTCGGCGATACCGGAACAGCCAGGGCAATGATAAAAGGGGCTTACGAAGGCGCGGGGAGTTCCGGATATTTGGCTCTCTCCACCAAAACATCCGCGAATGTGATGACAGAGGCTCTTAGGATTGACAGCGGCGGCAATATCGGCATCGGGACGCCGGGCCCGACCTCAAGGCTTCATGTGAATGGTAAGTCAAGGTTTAATGATCGGGTGGGAATATATTTTGGCCCGGACGATATTCCACCTGGGTGGGGAGGCGGCTTGGTGACCTGGGATGTTGTGGCCAAGGCCCAAATTAGAGCTAACTCGCTCTGTTTAGGCGGAAGCGTAGGCGGAAACGATTTAGGCACCTGCCGCAACAGTTGGCCAGGAGCAGCAAATGTCCTCACAAGCACCAATGGCCAGTATGCTCTGACTATGCAGGATGATGGTAACGTTGTTCTCTACACGCCGTGGGGAGCTCGGTTTACAACAGGTACCTATAGCGGGAAATATGGGCCCTACTATCTCATGAGCGGCAACGGCAGGTATTATTTCGTTATGCAGGATGATGCCAATCTGGTGATTTATGATAACTGGACAGGGCAGCCGATATGGGCCACGAGTTGGAGCCCTGATGGAGACTGGAGGCCATGGTTGTCAGATGCCAGGCTAAAGAAAGATGTTGCTCTTCTGGAAGGCGCATTGGCGAAGGTGATGCGGCTACGCGGAGTTGCGTTTTCCTGGAAGGATACTACGCATGGCGAAGGCCCGCAAGTCGGGTTGATCGCGCAAGAGGTGGAAAAGATTTTTCCAGAAGCAGTAACCACCGGAGGCGACGGCTTCAAGCGCGTAGACTATGGACGGCTCGTTTCGCCCCTCATTGAGGCGATTAAGTCGCAGCAGATTGAGATTAAAAAGCAGGGAGAATCCATTCAACAACTGCAAGAGGAGCTTAATAAGCTAAAATCAGAAAGCAAGATTTGAGAGAAAAGGAGGTAGTCAATGCGCCGAGTTATCGTAGTAAGCTGGCTGGCGGTTTTTCTCTGCATATCACAATCCTATGCCCAGGAAGTCCAGAAGAGCGCGCCCCGTAATCCAGAAAAATCCCAGCAGGCTTATAAGCAGATGCAGGAGAATTACCAGCAGGGATTCAAGCGTGTGCAGGAAGAAATGCGTAAACGCCAGGAGCAGGAGCTTGAGCAGTTAAAACAAACTAACCCGCAAGTTTACCAGGAACGTAAGGGCGCAATTGAGCGCCAGGATAAATTCCGGACCATCCTCTCTGATTTTCAAGCGGGAAAGCTCACGGCCGAGCAGGCTGAGAGCCAGCTTTTCCCTCTTATGAAATCGGAAATGCGCTACGAATTGGAAGGCCTCAATGAGCGGATTGCCTCACTTGAGAAACAACTGGATCTTCTAAAGAAAGCTAAGCAGGATCCCGACCTGTTCGTTCGTCACCGGGTCAGGATTATGCTGGGTAAAGAGAAAGCGGCCCCGCAACAACCACCGAATTGGGGATATTGATTTTCAAAAGACAAAAACCCGGTAGCGCTTCTACCCATATTCATCCTTTGCGTTATCCTGTAAGTGGTATAGCATCCTTCCAGGGCAGATCATTTAATCTGCTAAACTAACTAAATTAAAATAAATTTTTGGCGAAAAAGACTTGACAATTTATATTTAATACCCTATAATACCCTCAAATAGTATTAAATATATACAACCAAAACTATGGTGAAATACGAGTTTTTTACCGCCGTCCAGGCGGCAAAAGAATTAGGCATCTCTAAACAGACGCTCTTCCGTTACGAAAAAAAGAGGGTCTTTCCTGCCCCCAGGCGCAACCTCATTAACCGCTGGCGCCAATACAGTTATGAGGATATAAACAAATTAAAAGAGATAATGCGAGGAAGTATTGGATAAGAGATTATTGCTTATATCTGCTTTGGTGGTATTTTTATTTGCCGGCTGCGGAAAACAAGAACCTCCGGCTCCAGTTGATGAGGCGGATACGCCGGCAGCGGAATCTAGTGCCGGGCCGGAAAAAACAACCCGGGCATTGGCAGGACAAGAAGCGGATCCTGCTTCGGATGAGCTTACGCGCAATCCCTTTTTGAGCGCTGAAGAAGAAAGCGAATTCCGGGACGCCGGCAAGGCAATCCCCCTGGACACTCTCACTCTTTCCGCGATACTCTATTCTTCCGCGGATAAAAGTAAAGCAATCCTGCAGGGCCGGATTTTACAGAAAGGCGACAGCATAGGAGATAAGAAAATTATTGAGATACGTCCTGAGGCGGTTATTTTAAAAGATGCCGCCACAGAATACATAATCCGGTTAAAGAGTTTATAGAGATTTGGATGGCGATGAGATATTTAATTTTTACGGTTGTGATGTTTTTGGCTGCGGGCAATTTTATTTTTGCTCAAGAGGAATTGCAAGATTCCACGCCGTCAACGGGCAATGTAACTGCCGCGCCGGAAAATCCGCAAGTGCCGATGCCGGACGCTACCATTGAGCCGGAACCGATGATGGAAATAAAACAGTTGGGCGCGGATAAACCGCTTTACGCTTTTGAATTAAGAGACGTGGAAATCGGAGACCTGCTTAGGGTCCTTGCTCACGATTATAAATTAAACCTGCTGGTGGATAAAGATGTGTCGGGAAGGATTACCGCGAGCCTGAGCGCCATTTCCCTGGAAGAGGCCTTAGAGACTATCGCGGAGTCTCAAAACTTGAGCCTCAAAAAGAAAGGAAATGTCATTCGCGTAATCCCTAACATTATCACAAAAGTTTTTAAGCTTAAGTTTGTAGAGGCAAGGGAATTGCTGGAATCATCCTCATCTTCAGAAGACGCATCTTCGGATGCTTCTGCCGCGTCTTCGGAAAGTGCCGCGGAAACAACTACAACCTCCGCAACCGCCGAAGATGAATCGGCGTCGTCCTCCGAAGAAGATTCCGCATCCGCGCAAGAGGCGAACACCATCTATGACCTGCTCTCCGATAAAGGTAAAATCCTGCTGGGTAAGCAACCCAATTCCCTGGTGGTGATAGATTATCCGCCATACGTGGAGAAGATAGAGGCCTACATTAAAGAAGTTGACCAAAAGATGGCAAGCAAAGTCTTTAAGCTAAAATACCTTAGGGCCGCGGATGTGGTTGGGCAAAGCAATGCCGCTTCCGCGACAGATGCATCGGCCGGCACCAACACCACAACTACCGGCTCATAATATGTTGAAAAAAATAGCTATAATTTTATGTTTTATGTTCATCGCTTCCCTATCCTCCGCGCAGGAGATAAGCGATAATATCAGAAGCCTTTTGTCCAGCCAGGGAAAGGTGCTCTATGGCAATGAGCCGAATTCAATTCTGGTGATTGACTATCCGGAAAATATCCAGCGCGTGGAGGAATACTTGGATACCGTGGATATCGCGCCCCAGCAGGTGCTGATTGAAGCCAGGGTGGTAGAGGTAAAACTGCAAAAGGAGCACGCCCTGGGCGTAAACTGGAAGGCCTTCGCGGACAAGGGCTATATTCCGATGGGCAGGTTTAAGGGGGGAGCGCTTACCGCCCTGGGAAGCATGCCATCCCCTCCACAGCAAACAATCGCCTATAAGCCCACTTTTTATCCTCCGCTGCAGTCCGCGACAGGCCAGGAATCTCCCTTTACCTTTTCTATTTTTGACGACAATATCAATATCGTGGTGCAGACGCTGGCAAGCGCCCTGGATACCGACATTCTTTCCGCCCCGAAAGTAACCACGGTAAATAACCGGGAGGCGGAAATCAAAGTCATTCAGCGCCTTCCCTGGGCCGAGCCCACCCTAACCGAATCCACCAGCGGCTCATCCACCGCGGTTTCTGTTACCTGGGAAATTAATTATGAAGAGGTGGGTATCAAGCTTAAGGTGACCCCTATTATCAATGATGACGGAAAAATAAGCCTCGCCCTAATGCCTGAGGTAAGCGAGAAGACCGGAGACCTCACCCTCACCGCCACCCAGAGCGGCACCAGCATTAACTATACCGTGCCCATTATTGATACCCGAAACGCGGCCACAAAAGTGGTTATCGGAAACGGCCAGACCCTGATTATCGGAGGCCTGATTAAGGATAAGAGCGCCAAGGGCGCCTCAAAAGTCCCCCTGTTGGGGGATATCCCTCTCTTGGGTTACCTTTTTAAGAGCATCAAGGACACGCAGGATAAAACCGAATTACTCATCTTTGTTTCGCCGAAAATCATCACCCCTGACGAGCTGATTTATATGTCGCGGGAGGAAAAAAACCTGGTGGATAAGGGATACCGCAAGGAAAGGCAAAAGCGGCAAGCCGCAACCCTCAAGCAGCAGGAAACGGCAAAATCAAAGGATGACCGGCTTAACGCAAAGCTTGATACCCTGTTAGATAAACAGGAAGAATTAGCGCGGGCCAGAAAAAACCTGGAAGAAAAAATCATTAAAGAAGAAAAAAACCTGGAGCTCCTTGAGGAAGACAAAAAAACCCCGGAGAGAAGATGACGCGCGCTGGATAGGCGATGAAAAAATGCTTACATACGCTTTTAGCTCTTGGCATCGCGGGTTTTTATTGCGCGCGGAGTTCGGGGCCGGTTTTCTGCGCGCCCGATACGGCCCGGCGCATCCAGCAAATAGAAAAAACGATTCTCCTGGAAGGCAAGGCCCTGAAAGGGCTTCAGGGGCGCTATGAGAATATTTTAAAAAGGCAGTGGCGGCTGCGCTCTTTCCTGGAGCAAAAAAAACGCCGGGATAGAAAGCGCGTCATTGAAAGCACGCTTGCCCGGATTAAGCGCTGGGAAGCCAAAGAAAAGTCAATGCGCGAACTTTTAGAAAAATAAAGGTAATGGCGGAAATCGGTTTTAAAAAAATAGGTGAAATTCTTATAGAGCAGGGATATATCAACCAATCCCAGCTTGCGCAGGCCCTGGAAGAGCAGAAGCTCACCGGCGAAAAGATAGGTGAGGTTTTAATCAAAAAGGGCTGGTTAAGCCAGGAGGAGCTGGACTTTGCCTTAAGCTCCCAGAAGGGCATTGCCCGCTTTGACCTTTCCAATTATATTATTGAATCGGCGGTTATCAAGCTGGTGCCGGAGGAGTTCGCGCGCAAGTATATGCTTATCCCGGTATTTTTAGTGGAGAATACCCTCACGGTGGCGATGTCCGAACCCTCAAACGTCTTTATTATTGACGAGCTGCAGCGCGTCACCAAGCTTATTGTTGAGCCGGTCCTGGCAGGAGAGCTGGATATCAAAAAGGGCCTTGACCAATATTACGGGGGCTCAGGCACCCTCGCGGAAATTATTTCCGGGTTAGATAAAACCAAGCTCGCCGAAGGCGAAAAATTAGGAGAAGAGGCGCCCATCATTAAAATCGTGAATTATCTTATTCTGCAGGCGGTGCAGGTAAAGGCCTCGGATATCCACATAGAGCCGGAGGAGAAATTTTTGAATGTCCGCTACCGCGTGGACGGGATCCTCCGCCGCCAGCCTCCCCTGCCCAGGGACCTGGCGAGCGCGATTATCTCGCGTTTTAAAATTATGTCCGGGTTAGATATCTCGGAGAAACGCGTTCCCCAGGACGGCCGCATACTGATGAAATTCGGCGCCAAGGATATTGATTTTCGCGTCTCTACCTGTCCCACCCTGCACGGGGAGAATGTGGTCTTGAGGATCCTGGACAAAGGCGGCCTGGTGCTGGGCCTTGAGACCCTGGGATTTCCTGAGCGCGAACTAAAACTGTTCCAGGAGCTGATTCGTTCACCTTACGGCATCATCCTGGTTACCGGGCCTACGGGCAGCGGAAAAACCACCACTCTTTATTCCGCCTTACAAATACTGAATAAAGAAGATGTAAACATTATGACCGTGGAAGACCCCGTGGAATATCAGTTTCCCGGCATACGCCAGGTGCATGTCAATGTGAAGGCGGGGCTTACCTTTGCCAGCGCCCTGCGTTCTTTTTTAAGGCAGGACCCGAATATCATTATGCTCGGGGAAATCCGCGACCGAGAAACCGCGGAAATTGCCGTACAGGCGGCGCTCACCGGCCATCTGGTGCTTTCCACCCTGCATACCAATGATTCGCCCTCTGCGTTTAGCCGGCTTATTGATATGGGGGTTGAGCCTTTTCTGGTTTCGTCGTCCTTACTGGGGGTGCTTGCCCAGCGATTAATCAGGAAAGTCTGCGAGAAATGTAAGGTGTCGTTTAGCCCTACGGAAGAATCCTTAAGAAATCTCGGCCTGGAAGACAAAATAGGCAAAGATATCAAATTTGCCAGGGGAGGCGGCTGTAAATTGTGCAACTCAAGCGGATATAAGGGGCGCCTGGGAATTTATGAGCTCCTTAAGGTTACCCCGGCCATCCAGGAAGTAGTCTTAAAGAGGTCTTCGGCGGATGACATCCGGGCCCTGGCGATAAAAGAAGGGCTGGCGCCCTTAAGGCAGGGCGCCCTGGAAAAACTTATGTTAGGGCTGACCACCCCTGAGGAGGTGATGCGCGTTACCTTGGAATCCGGCCAGTAAGTCTTGCGCTTGACAATCTGTCCAGCATAAAGTATACTTTCTTAGGGAGTCTTATAGAAAGGGGGAAAGATGGGCAAGAAAAAAGGTTTTACCTTAATTGAATTGATGGTGGTTATTGCCATCATCGCGGTGTTGGCCGCGGTGGTTGCTCCACAGGTTTTCAGGCAGGTGGCTAAAGGAAGGGCGGCTTCCGTAGAATCATTTTATAATTCGGTGAAAACCGCCGCAACCGGTTATTTCTCTGATACAAGCGTGTGGCCGGTAAGCTGTACCCAGATTACCTGTAATACTAATGCTGGTGTAAATGGCGGCTTTGTGCAACCCGCAACCGGAAACCCTAATTGGGATGGACCGTATATTGACAGGTGGCCAGGCGCGAACGCAAATCCTTTTGCGGGTAACTATCAATGGACCAACGCCGCCGCCGGAGCGTGTTTTGGCGCCGCCGCCGGAGAAAGGTTTATTACCATAACTAACGTCGCACAGCTTGCGGACCGACAAAGAATTGACATAGCCATAGACGGAGGAACTACCAGCGGAACCGCCGGTAAGGTGCGCTATGGCAGCGGCTGCTTTGGAGGCGCCAACGTAGGAATTGTCGTTTCCCGCGATGGAGCTATAAACTAAAAAGTCGCGGTTATAGTCTTTAAAATCGCGTTTATAATGAAACCCCTCTTTTCACTTAACGATAATATGAAAAGAGGGGTTTTCTTATGCTGGGACGTTATTGTAAATGGCCGCGGGTTATGCTATACTAAATTTTATGCCGCATCATCCAGTTTCTCGCGCGAAAGGTTTTACCCTCATTGAACTTATCGCGGTTATCGCCATTGTTGCTGTGGTATCCGGTATGTCCCTGGCGTCTTTCTCAACTTTAACCGGAGACCGGCTTACCGCTAATGCCCGAAAAATCGTCAGCGATCTCTGCTGGGCGAGGCAATTAGCCGCCGCCAAACACAGAAATCATATCGTGGTTTTTGATACCGCCGCGGAAAGCTATGTTATCTACGATGATCTTGACGCGGACGCCTCTGCCGACCCGAGTGAAGAAATTAAGGAACAAATCTTAACTACAGGCATTGACCTGGTTTCAGTAACTCCTCCTACGGCCCAGCTTACCTTTGGCTTTCCTCTGGGCACAACCCAAACCAAAACCATCACCTTAAGTTCTCAAGGAAAAATAAGGGCCGTGGTAACTTTTGCTAACACAGGATATGTGCGGATACAGTAAATTCGCTGCGCACAACAAAAAAAGCTTTAGCCTCATTGAGGTCGCGGTGGCAATCGCGCTTTTGGCCCTGGTTTTCGGCGGGGCACTCGCGGTCTTTAGCCAGGGGGCCGTTGCTTCCAGAAAAACCCAGCAGCAGGCTGTGGCATATAGCTTGGCCCGGGCTTTTTTAGAGCAGCATTCCGACTGGAATAGCTTAGATATTCTCGATGGCAGCTTAGATGGCGCGGTAACAAATAGTACTTATGCAAATCCGCCCGCGCCGGCTGCTATTAATAATATACTATACACGCCTTCGCTTGCGGTGTCGGACGGCCCGATTAACCCAACACAGCTTAAGCGCCTCGATATAACCATATCCTGGATGGATGGCGCTATTGCCAGAAACATCACCATTGCCACACTAAAGGCAAATTATTAATCTATGAAAGCTTGCCGATATAGCGATACCCCGATAGAGACTGCAGGGCACCTCTAATATGAAAAATAATCTTACAGCGTATAGTAAAAGCAAAAATTTTTTTTACTCTTTCCTATCCGCTATCCGCTATCCGCTATCCGCTAAAGATGGGTTTACTTTGCTTGAAGTAATAGTAGCCATTGCCGTCTTTGCCTTAATCGTAGCCGCGGCCGCGGGAACCTTTGCCACAATCCAAGCGGCCTGGCGAAAACAGAGAAACACCATAGACCTGGCGCAAAACGCGCGCTGGGCAATGGAGCGCCTGGCAAATGAAATAAGACACACTACTGCCGGCGGAGGTTGGGGCGATATCACAATTCTGGCGGGAGGCAGAGGGGTGCGACTTGGAATAGATGCCGATGGCGATAGCGTTGTAGACACGCGCGTGGTGTTCTGGCGCGGAAATACCGCCTCTGACACAACAGGCCAGGGGCACCAGAATTATCTTTATAGGGGCATTGGGAATAATATTGCTCCGGCCTATCCTACACGCCAGCAATTAGCCAATTTTATTGTGAACAATCCTGATTTAGTAAATAATGCAACCGGCCTGCCTCCATCCGACGGCGCGATTGACCCGGTTTTTATTCTTAATGGCGGCTTGCTCAATATAGAGTTAACCGTCAGGCCAAGGCCGACTGCGGCTGTAGGCAGGGAAAACCGCGACTATACCTTAATGACGCGAGTAAGGGTGAGGAATTAATCGTGCGATTGCGCGCTAAAAAATCTCAGGCCCGCCTGGCTTCAGTCGGGCAGGCAATGCTTTTCGCCCTCTTTATTTTAGCGGTCTTTGGTGCGCTCTCCGCGGGCTTGGCGGCAATGTGGGAGTCCGAGATGCGCACCCGCGCCTCGGACCGGGACAGCTTAATCGCCTTGTATCTAACACAGGCTGGGATTGAGCGGGCAAAGATGCTGGTTCTTAGCGGTTACTGGGCTCCGGGAACCTATACTATCGCAAGCCAGAACGGCCTGGATGTTGCCGGCGATAATTATCAATTCCTCTACGACATAGGCATAACCAACAGCGGCGGAACAGCCAGAACGCTCATAGGCACCGGCAGGGTTCTGGATTTATCCGGCAACGAGCTTGCGCGCAGGGAAATTCAAATAACTGTAAATGGAATATCTGACATCCTTCCTCTTGACGGATTGGATGATAATATGTCCGGCTCACCTCAAGCCTGGAGCTGGCGCGAAATATAACTATGCAAAACTTTCTCTATAAAGCCCGGGATAATTTCGGCAAGGAGGTCCGCGGCACCATGATGGCGGACGGCGAAGCGGAGCTGGCGAATAAAATCTCTAATCTGGGTTATTATCTTGTCCGCTATAAGGAAATAAGCGAAGCGCAGCAGCTTAAGGGCAGTAAAAAAGTTGCCCGGCTAAAAACCCCGGACCTGCTTAATTTTACAATACACCTGGCTACGCTTATTGACTCCGGAGTCCCCTTGGCCGCGGCCTTACGCGAGTTGGCACAGGATGAAACCAAGGAAAATCTGCAGAAAATTATCGACGATGTGCGCTATCGCGTGGAGGCCGGCTCTTCCTTAAAAGAGGCCCTTGCCTCGTCCCCGCGTTCTTTTCCTAAGCTATACACCGCGATAGTGGGCGCGGGAGAATCCACCGGCAAGCTTCCCGTCTGCCTGAATGAATTAGCCAGGCTTATTGACTGGCAATTAGAGTTGGGGGCAAAGGTAAGGGAGGCCGCTACTTATCCGGTAATCCTTTTCTGCGTGATGCTGGGAGTAGTAACGCTTTTGATGGTAAAGATGATCCCCACCTTTAAGCCGATATTCAAAGAAATGAACATCCAGCTTCCCGGGCCCACCCAGTTTGTATTGAATGTGAGCGATTTTGTGCTCAACTGGTGGTGGATGATATTGGGGGCCGCGGTTTTATTGGTTGCCGGATATATCGCCTATAACGCCACAGCCGGAGGCAGATACAGAATAGATAGCGTAAAGCTGCGCCTGCCCGTCCTGGGGGGCCTGCTGCGCAAAATTGCCCTCTCCAGGTTTTGCCACACCTTTGCCCTGGGGTTAAAATCCGGAGTCAATATTCTAACGGCTTTGGATTTGGCCAGCGAAGTGGTGGACAATGTCCGCATCAGGCGCTCTGTGGTAAAAGCCAGGGATTCCGTGAATGTGGGAGAAAAACTCGGCACGGCTTTTCAGGTGTCGGGCGAGTTTCCTCCGCTGGTAGTGCGCATGATTACCGTGGGCGAGCAGTCCGGCTCGCTTCCCCAGACCCTGGATAAAGTCACCATTTTCTACGACCGGGAGGTCCCCTCTGCCATCAGGAAAATGTTTTCCCTTTTTGAGCCGGTGACAATCGTGTTCATGGCGGCGGTCGTAGGAGGAATTGCCGTGGCAATTTTCCTGCCCATGTTCAAAATAGCCGACGTTATCGGCGGAGGATAAAGGCGCCTTATGTCAACCTTTATAGGTATAGATATCGGCAGCCGCTATACGAAGGTGGTAGAGTTGGAGCATAGGCCTCAGGCCAAAGGGCTGCTGAATTGTTTTCTCTTTGCCACGCCATATTCTGCCCAGCCCCAACCGGGGCCAAGGCAGGTAGACCCGAAGCCTTTCTGGGATGAAATAACCCGCCGCGTTCCCTGGGAAAGGATAAAATCCGCCCGCGTCGGCGTAAGCCTTCCCGCGAACTCGGTAATGGCAACCACCCTGCTGGTTCCCCGGGTGGCTAAAAATGAATTGCCTGTTGTGGCGCAAAACGAGGCAAGAAGAAAAATGATCCCCGCGTCAACGCCCGAGCATATCTTTGAAAGCTCGCTTGTGGGCGTGCGCATCGTAGCCAAGATCCCCCGCTTTGAGGTCCTGGTAATACGCTCGGAAAAACATTATGTCCGCCGGGTTTTAGAGCTTTTTAAACATGCCGGCACAAGCCCTTCGTCAATCGCGCTTGCCCCCTGCGCCCTTTTTACGCTGGCTCCCGAAGAGGTTCTTAAAAAACAGGACGTAGACACCGCGTTTGTGGATATTGGCTTGCAATCCGTCAATACTTCTATAACCCGGGAAGGAAAGCTGGCATTTTTTAGAAACTCCTCTTATGGCCTCCAGGATATCATTCAGGACCTGTCCTTACGCCTGGGAAGGGCGGAGCCGGAGGTTGAGGAGATCATTAAAGAAATGGGGATCGTTGAGGTTGATTTTGATTTAAAAGACAAGGTGGCGGTTGCCGAAGAAATAATGCGCCAGAAGTATGAGGCGAGCCTAAAAAACCAAGGCGCTTCCCAGAAAGAGGAAATTAATCTTTTGGAGCTGCGCCTCCTCTGGCAGGCGCATATTGACCGGATTGTTCACGAATTGCGGCGTTCCTTGAGCTATTACAAAGAACAGTCCGAAGGCCGCCGGGTAGAATATATCTACTTTTTGGGCGGCGGATGCCAGATAAAGAACCTGGTGAGCCTCTTAATGAAACAGGTGGGCGGCCAGGGAGAATCCATGCTCCCCCTTAAAGGCCTCAATCCGCCCCAGGGCAGCCCTGCCCAAGACGCCAATTCCACCCCCATATTCAGCAACGCCTGCGCCCTCGCGCTTGGGCTTTCCCTTAAAGATAAGGGGGCCGCTATCATTAACTTTCTCCCTTGGGAGCTCAAAAAAAAAGAGGCGCTTGCCGCCAGGCGCCTGATTATCCTGTCGGTAAAATTTATTCTGGTTTTTCTCTTCAGCGCGACTTCCCTGGCGGCCTTTATCAATAACCGCTCGGTAAGGTCCGCGATAAAAAAAGTGGACAGCGGCCTTGCTGAAGTCAAAAGCATTGCCGATGCCCTGAAAAACTTAAACCAGCGCGATAAAAAAGTTAAGCTGGAATCAAGCCTGATTCAGCTCCTGATAGACGGACGCCCTGACCTTGGCGCGGTGCTTACGCGACTGGTAAAAGCTGTCCCGCAAGAAGTTTTACTGACGAGCGTCGTTATTGCTAAAGCCGGGCCTTCGGCCTATGCCGAGGCGCCGGAGGCAGCCGGCATCACGGAAGACGCCGAAGCAGGCGCCGAGGGCCCCGAGGCTTCCGGCGGTCAGGCGCCCCAGGAGGCATACGCGGCTATGAGCGCGCTAAGCGTGGAAATAAAAGCGGAGGTCTTCGCCGACTACGAAACCGCGCTGGCCGTTGTCGCGCGGGTGCGCGAGAACTTAGAGGGCCCTCCCGCTCAGTTTAGAAATGTGCGGGCATCTTCCCTGGAGTTAGAGAAAATTTCTCCCCTGTCTGCGGACAAAGCACTTCCCCTGACTCTGCCGATGAAAAGAAGCTTTACCGTCACCGCGGAGATCGCGCGATGAAAATAGAAATCAACAATAACCCGTTTTTCGCGAAAAACGCGATAGCGTTTTCTGTTATCGCTTTACTTTTCGCCTGCTTCTTGTGGCAGATAAGGGCAAATATCTCGCTGAAGCAGGAGCTCAATACAAAAAAGGATGAATTTAAAGAAGCCAAATCCGCGAGCAGACGCTTAAAAAAACTGCAGCAACAGATTCAAGGGCTGGAAGGGCGGGAGAAAACCGTAAACAGCATGGTCCCCCGCAACGAACAGCAGCCCCTGGGCCTGGTAAGAACGCTTAGCGGCCTTGCCGCGGACACCGGGCTTAAAAACGCGGCTTTTACGATAAAAGAGGGTAAGGCCGCCCCCTCTGGCGCGCAGGCAATGGAGACTCCCCTTCCCGCGGGGATAGGCTCCCTGCGCGTTGAAATGAGCTTTGAGTCCGCGCTGTCGCAGGCGCTTGATTTTTTGAAAAGGGCAGCCAGCATTGAGCGCGTAGTGGCGGTAGAAAAGGTCAAGATCGAGCGCAAAAAAGAAATCTTACCCCACCAAAAGGTAACGCTTGAGCTAGTTGCTTACACGTTCTCCGGTGAGAACTAAAATTTTTGCTTGCAAAGGGTTTTGGCTTTGTTATAATATAAACGCTATCTACCCGATATTCGGTGTTTATAATCCTCTTATAGAAATATATCGAAATTTAGCGAACGCGCGATTTTTTTGTCTCTCCGCGCCCCCGCCTTAAGGCGGGGGCGTGTGGAAAAGCTGTGTAAATTGTAGAAACGATGAATTTGCTTGAATCCTGGACGCAAGCCAAAGGCCTTCTTTTAGAAAATATCGGTAAGCCCTCTTACGAGGCCTGGATTAACCGCCTCAGCGCTCACGAAAACTCTCCCGGCGTCCTGTGCCTAAGCGCCCCCGATGAATTCTCCAAAGAATGGGTGCGCGCGCACTACTCCGGAACAATAGAAAGCATCCTCAAAGACGTAACCAGAAGGCCTGTCAGGATAGAATTCTCCATTCAGGAGGAGGCGCCGCCAAACACAGCCGCTTTACCCGCGGCCGGCAGCCATCCCGAAAAAACTGCAGCCTCACCCGGCTTAAACCCCCGCTATACCTTTAACAATTTCGTGGTTGGCCCGTCCAACCGATTTTCCCATGCCGCCGCGATGGCGGTAAGCGAATCCCCGGCCAAGGTGTATAACCCGCTTTTTATTTACGGCGGCGTGGGCCTGGGGAAAACACACCTGATGCAGGCAATCTGCCACGCGATTCTGGAGCGCGGGGGCCGCGGCGTAAAAATATGCTATATCCCGTCGGAAAAATTCACCAACGAGCTTATTGACGCCATACAGCACCACTCCACCGCGCGCTTCCGGCAAAAATACCGCGGGGTGGATGTTCTGGTGATTGACGATGTGCATTTTATCGCCGGGAAAGAATCCACCCAGGAGGAGTTTTTTCACACCTTCAACACGCTCTACGACGCCCATAAACAAATTATCATCTCTTCGGACCGCATCCCCAAAGACATCTCAAACCTGGAGGACCGGCTGGTGTCGCGCTTTGAGTGGGGGTTGGTTACCGACATACAGCCGCCGGACTTTGAGACACGGGTCGCGATCCTCAAGAAAAAAATAGAACATGAGCCCACCCCTATTCCTAACGACGTTCTCTTTTTTATCGCCCAGTCGGTTAAAACAAATATCCGCGAATTGGAGGGGGCGCTAATCCGTGTTTTGGCGTATTCTCTCCTGGAAAACAAACCCATCAGCCTGGAATTAACCAGAGAGGTGTTAAAAGATTTTGTAAAAGAAAATAATAAAACTATCGGCATTGACTTAATCCAAAAAGAGGTGGGGGCCTTTTTTAATCTCGCCCAGTCTGAAATAAAGGGCAGCCGGCGGGGCAGGAATGTGGTTTTCGCGCGCCAAGTGGCGATGTATCTATCGCGGGAGCTGACAGATTTTTCCCTGCCTGAAATCGGGGGATTTTTTGGCGGCAAGGACCACACCACGGTGCTGCACTCGTATAATAAAATTAAGTCCGGGTTAGTTAAGGACATAAAGATGAAGGCGGATATAGAGAGAATTATCCAGAATATTAAACAATGAATCCACAGGTTATTCAACTTTTCATTAAAGCTTGGCTGGTTAAAAATAAGCGTAATACCTGTAATATATTTAAACTTTCAACAGAAATAAAAACCCCTACTACTAATACTATTTAAGATACTTATAAAAATAATTAATAGTAGTAAAATAAAAGGGAAAAATGAAATTCCAAGTAAACAAAGAAACCTTATTTAGTAATATCCAGGTTGTGCAGAACATTGTTACCTCAAGGGCAAGCCTGCCAATACTATCCAACATTTTAATAGAGACAATGGATGGGAAAATACGGCTTACCGCTACCGATTTAGATATTGGAATATCTTGTGAATTTCCTGTGGATATTGTGGAAAGCGGAGCGATTACCGTTCCCTCTAAAAGGTTCGCGGATATAATTCATGAATTAACTAACAACAAAGTAACCATAGCCGCCAAAAAGAATAATACGGTGCATATCCAGAGTGAAAACTGCGAGTTTAAAGTGATGGGGCTGCCCAAAGACGAGTTTCCCAAGCTCCCTGAATTTAAAGACAAAGAAGCGGTTAGAATAGAGCAGCCGGTTTTAAAAGAAATCCTTACTCAGACCAGCTACGCGGTTTCTCATGACGAAACCCGTTATATTTTAAACGGCATACTCTTTAAGATAGAAAATGATGTTCTCACTTTAGTGGCAACAGACGGCAGGAGGCTCGCCCTTACACAGAAAAAAATAAACAAAAGCGGCAACCAACAGTTTAAGGCGATTATCCCCTCAAAGGCAATCCACGAGTTAAATCGTAACCTGAAAGAAGAGGGCGACGCCCTGCTTACTTTTGGGGAAAATCAGGCATTGTTTGACCTGGGGTCCATACGGATTATCTCACGGCTTATTGAGGGCGAATTTCCTGATTACCAGCAGGTTATTCCTAAGGAGGTAAAAGATAAAATCAGGATTAACCGCGAAAAGTTTCTTTTGGCGATTAAAAGGGCGGCGGTATTGTCCACCCTTGATTATCAGGCGGCCAAAGTAGAGGTTTTTAAGAACAAGATTGTAATCTCAAAGTCCACTCCCGACATAGGAGAATCAAGGGAGGAGTTGGAGGCGGTATATTCGGGCAAAGAGCTGGTAGTGGGCTTTAACCCCGCTTATCTCATAGACGCGGTAAAAAATCTCACCGATGAGGAAATCAGCCTTGAGGTGCTGGATTCGGAAAAGCCGGGGGTCATCAGAAACCCCGAGCATCTTTCTATTGTGCTGCCGATGAGATTATAAATTAATATGCGCGCGGAGCCGATCGCCAAAACATTACAAGCGGTGTTTGAGGGGTTGAGCGCGCCCAAAAAAGACCCCCGGCAGGAAGTGTGCGGCGCGCTGATGTCCTTGCTGGACGAAGAGGAAAAGAAACACGTAAAACCGTGGAATCTACAAGGCGGGGTTTTAACCCTGCATATTGATTCGCCCGCGAGGATGTTCGCGCTTAATTTAAAAAAGGCCCGGCTTTTACAGCAATTGCGGGAAAGAATAAAACCGCAGGCAGTCAAAGAGATACGTTTAAGAATCGGAGTTTTAAAATGAAGCAGGAAACAGCGGAAAAAAAGACGCACCAATACGACGCAACCACCATTCAGGTGCTTGAGGGCATAGAGGCGGTCCGCCGCAGGCCGGCAATGTATATCGGCGATACCTATACCCGGGGCCTGCACCACCTGGTGTATGAAGTGGTGGATAATTCCGTGGACGAGGCATTGGCCGGTTATTGCAACAAAATAGATGTCGCGGTGCGCCCTGATAGCAGCGTGAGCGTCACCGATAACGGCCGGGGCATCCCGGTAGATATTCATAAGGCTGAGAAAAAGCCCGCGGTTGAGGTAGTCTTGACTACGCTTCATGCCGGAGGCAAGTTTGACCACGATGCCTATAAGGTGTCCGGGGGCCTGCACGGAGTCGGGGTAAGCGTGGTTAACGCCCTTTCGGAATGGCTTGAGGTGGAGGTCAGGCGCGACGGCCAGGTGCACCACCAGAGATATGAAAAGGGAAAAACCGCCTCCCGCCTCACCGTAATCGGCAAAAGCAAGACTACCGGCACCAGGGTGACCTTTAAGGCGGACAAGGAGATTTTTAAATCCATAGATTATTCATACGACACCTTATCCCAGCGCCTGAGAGAGCTTGCCTTTTTAAACAAAGGCTTAGAGATAACCCTGGGCGACGAAAGGTCCGACAAGCGCGCGGAATTTAAGTTTTCCGGCGGCATAGTTTCCTTTGTAGAGTACCTGAATAAAAGCAAAAACCCCCTTCATCACAAAGTGGTTTATTTTGATAAAGAAAAAGAGGGCATACAGCTTGAGGTCGCCTTGCAGTATAACGACGGCTACTCCGAAAACCTCTTTTCTTTTGCCAATAACATCAACACCGTGGAAGGCGGTACGCACCTTTCCGGGTTTAAGTCCGCGCTTACGCGGGCCATCAACCAATACGCCAAAAACAAGAATCTTTTAAAAGACGGCATCGCCATAAGCGGCGACGACGTGCGCGAAGGGCTGACCGCGGTCATTTCGGTAAAAATCCCAAACCCCCAGTATGAGGGCCAGACCAAAACCAAGCTGGGTAATTCCGAAGTTGAGGGGCTTACCGCGTCGTGCGTTTTTGACTGCCTCTCCGGATTTTTTGAGGAAAACCCAAGCGTCGCCAATAAAATTGTAGATAAGGCGATTTTGTCCAGCCGCGCCAGGGAGGCCGCGCGAAAGGCGCGGGAATTGACCCGCAGAAAGGGCGCGCTGGAGTCGGGGGGCCTGCCGGGAAAATTAGCGGATTGCTCGGAGCGCGACGCGGCATTGTGTGAGCTCTACATTGTGGAAGGCGACTCTGCCGGTGGATGTTTTTCCGGCGATACCAAGGTTGCTCTATCTGATGGGAGGAGCGTTTCTTTCAAGGAATTAGTAGAGGAGGATGCTCAAGGCAAGACAAATTACTGCTACACCGTTAAGGATGGCGGCGAGATCGCGATAGAAAAGATTGTTAATCCCAGGATAACCAAGAAAAACGCGGAGGTTATAAAAGTAATATTAGATAACGATGAGACGATTATCTGCACGCCGGGCCACAGGTTTATGCTGCGCGACGGCTCTTACATTGAAGCCAAAGACTTAAAACCGGCCATGAGCCTTATGCCCTTAAACAGGAAATTATCCAAAATAGAAGGCAGGGTTACCATAGATGGTTACGAGATGGTTTTAAATCCCGCAGCCCACAGGTGGGTTTTTACCCATTTATTAGCGGACAGTTTTAACTTAGCGCAAAGTAAATATAGCCAGGCGCAAGGCCCGCATAAGCATCACAAAGATTTTAATAAGCTCAATAACAGCCCTGATAATATAATCCGCATGGCCAAAGAGGAGCACTTAAGAATTCATAAGGAGCAGGCAGGAGTAACTCTTCACCGTAAAGACACCATAGAAAAATGCAATAAGATGAAAAGGTCGGCCGCCTACAGGAAAAAAATATCTTCGGTTATAAAAGAAAAATATAGCGGTATGCTAAGCGCCAAAGCCAAAAAGCAATGGCAAGACGCGGAGTATAAAAAATATATAGGGGAAAAGTACTTAGAATTTTATTCCCGCAACGAGGCTTACAGAAAACAAAACGCGCAAATTCTAGCAAAGGCCAAAAAAAGATATTGGGCAGAAGAGGCAAGCAGGAAAAAACAAGCCGACAGGGTCCGGAAATATTTTTATGAACATCCGGAAAGGAGGGCTTGGCTTAAAGAAGCCGCCAAAAAGCAGTGGGGCGATGCAGGGCTTTTAGAATGGCGCAGGCAGAAGACAAAAGAGCAATGGACGGACGAATTCCGCAGGAAAAGAAAGCAGGCGTATAGCCTTGTATATCTAAACTCAAGCTTAGAATTTGCCCGCCGGATTTATGATAAATACCGGGACATTGGTTTGTATGACCGGGAAAGAAGAAAGCAATTCCCGAGAAATCCTAATGTGGTTAAACTCACAACCTTGCGGGAAAGTTTTTTTTCCGGCAGCCAGGATAAACTGCAGGAGGCGGTAGAAAATTTTAACCACAAGGTTCGGCGCATAGAAAAGGTTGCCGAGAGGATAGATGTCTACGATGCGGAAGTGCCTAATACCCACAACTTTGCCCTTTCCTGTGGCATATTCGTTCACAACAGCGCCAAGCAGGGCCGGGACAGAAGGTTTCAGGCCATATTGCCGATTAAGGGAAAGATCTTGAATGTGGAGAAGTCGCGCTTAGACAAGATTTTATCCAACGATGAAATCCGCACCATCATTACCGCTTTGGGTACGGGTATAGGCGAAGAGTTTGATGCGGGTAAGCTGCGTTACCACAAGATAGTGCTGATGGCAGATGCCGACGTGGACGGATCCCACATCCGCACCCTTTTGTTAACCTTTCTCTACCGCCAGATGCCCAAATTAGTGGAGGATGGCTATGTGTATATTGCCCAGCCACCGCTTTATAAAATTAAAAGGGGAAGCCGCGAAGAGTATATTCAGACTGAGGCGCAGATGGACGGTTTTATTTTAGATTTAGGCAGGGAGGGCCATAACTTTTGCCGGATTAAAGACAAGCAGGCCTTTACTGACCATCAGTTTAAAGAGTTGTTAGGGTTTTTGGTGGAATTAGAGAAATTGGGCAAGAATTTGGAGAAAAAGGGAGTAAATTTCATAAAATATCTCAGCCTAAGACATCCAAAGACCAAAAAAATGCCAGTTTATAGGGTAAAAGTGGAGGGAAAAGAGCAATTCGTCTATTCTGATCAAGAGCTGGCCAAACTTACTGAGGAAGGCAAGGAAAATGGCCAGGATGTTTTAGAGCTTTATGAAGCCCAGGATGTAGAGCAGGTAGTTTCTAAGATTGAGAAGTTGGGCCTGGATATCTCAACTTACGCCTCTGAGCCGGCGGCGCAGAATGGTAAAGAGGCTGCCGGCAAGCAGGCCCGCCTGGCTTCAGTCGGGCAGGCGCAAGAAAAAACCAAGCCCTTATACCGCATTGCCAGCGGCCCGGAAAAGGAGCAAAAAGATTTTTATCAGCTAAGGGATATCTTGCGTTTTATTAAGGAGCACGCTACCAAGGGAACGCATATTCAGAGATATAAAGGCTTGGGTGAAATGAATCCCGGACAGCTTTGGGAAACTACTATGGACCCGGAAAAACGCACTATGTTAAAGGTAACCCTGGAAGACGCGGTAGAAACGGATAAAATGTTTACGGTTTTGATGGGAGACGCGGTTGAGCCGCGCCGGGAATTTATAGAGAATCACGCCCACCAGGTAAAAAATTTGGATATTTAGAGATGAGGATAAATGTATACCCGTAACGAAAAAATAGTTCCGGTTTATATAGAGGACGAGGTCAAGGATTCTTACCTTAATTACGCGATGAGCGTGATTGTGGGCAGGGCCCTTCCGGATGTGCGCGACGGCCTAAAGCCGGTGCACCGCCGCGTGCTTTTTGCCATGCAGGATCTCGGCTTAGAGCATAATAGGCCCTATAAGAAATGCGCCCGTATCGTAGGCGAGATCCTGGGAAAATACCACCCTCACGGCGATGTGGCGGTTTATGACACCTTAGTGAGGATGGCCCAGGATTTTTCTCTGCGCTATCCCCTGGTTGACGGACAGGGGAATTTCGGATCGGTAGACGGGGACGCCGCGGCCGCGATGCGTTACACCGAGGCCCGTATGGATGCTATTGCCGAAGAGATGCTCGCGGACATTGAGAAGGATACGGTCAGCTTCGGGCCGAATTTTGACGCCTCGCTTAAAGAGCCGCTTTTGCTGCCGGCGAAGCTGCCCAGCCTTCTGGTGAACGGCTCAAGCGGCATCGCCGTGGGCATGGCTACCAACATTCCTCCGCATAACTTAAGCGAAGTCTGCGACGCCCTGATTTATCTGCTTGACCATTCCGATGCCGAGATAAAGGACCTGATGCGCTACGTCAAAGGCCCGGATTTTCCCACCGGAGCAATTATCTGCGGCAAAGGCGGGATAAAAGACGCCTATACTACCGGCCGCGGCAAGCTTACGGTGCGCGCCCGGGCTACCGTTGAACATCAGAAGAACGGCAAAGACCTGATTGTGGTTACGGAAATTCCTTATCAAGTCCAGAAGTCCTCCCTGATTGAGGCGATCGCCAATCTTGTGGATGATAAAAAGATAGAAGGCATCTCGGACATCCGCGATGAATCCGACAAAGAGGGAATGCGTATTGTAGTTGAACTTAAGCGCGATATTGAGCCGCAGATTGTCCTAAACCAGCTTTTTAAGCACACCCAGCTAGAGACTACTTTCGGGATTATTATGCTGGCCCTGGTGGATAACCGGCCGCGGGTCTTAAATTTGCGCCAGATACTTGATTGCTATATCGGCCACCGCAAAGTCATTATCCGCAGGCGCACCCAATTCGAGCTGGACAAAGCCCTAAAGAGGGCGCATATTTTAGAGGGCCTGAAGATTGCCCTGAAGTTTATCGACCGGATTATCAAGGTTATTAAAACCTCTAAGAGCGTGGAGGCCGCGCGGGAAAACCTGATGAAGGAATTCGGCCTTTCGGAACTTCAGGCCCAGGCAATACTGGAGATGCAGCTGCAGCGGCTTACCGCGCTTGAGCGCGACAAGATTGACGCCGAATACGCCGAGCTCTTAAAGAAAATTGAGCTTTGCAAGGCCATCCTTGCCTCGGAGAAGAAAATAGAAGCCATTATTAAAGAGGAGCTTGAGGAGCTGAAGAAAAAATACGGAGATGAGCGCAGGACCGAGATCGTGGGAGAAGTCCAGGAGCTTGAGATCGAGGATTTAATCGCCGAGGAAGACGTAGTGGTTACTATCAGCCACGCGGGCTACATTAAGCGCCTTCCGGTAGCCGCCTATCGTAAACAGAAGCGCGGCGGAACAGGGTCTACGGGAGCCGAGGTAAAGGAGGAGGATTTCATTGAGCACCTTTTTGTGGCTTCCACCAAAGATTACCTTTTGATCTTTACCGATAAAGGCCAGGCCTACTGGCTTAAGGTCTATGAGATCCCGCAGGGCAGCAGAACATCCAAAGGCAAGGCCATCGTTAATCTCTTGCAGGTAAAGCCGGAGGAAAAGATAGCCGCCACTATCCCGGTCAAGGAATTCTCCGCGGATAAATATTTAGTAATGGCGACCAAACTCGGCCTGATTAAGAAAACCTGTTTGGACGCCTATAGTAATCCAAGAAAAGGCGGGATTATCGGTATAACCCTGGAAAAGAACGATGAGCTTATCGGCGTAGAGATGACCGACGGCAAGCAGGAGCTTTTGATAGGCACCAAAGAAGGAAAGGCGGTCCGGTTTCCCGAGGCACAGGCCAGGGATATGGGCAGGGGCGCTAAGGGCGTGCGGGGAATAAAGTTAGCCAAAAAAGACGAAGTTATAGCGATGATTATTGCCCAGAAAGAGGCCACCATCCTTACGGTTACCGAATTGGGTTTTGCCAAGCGCACCCCGTTTAAGGAATACCGCCTGACCCGCCGCGGGGGCAAAGGCATTATTAATATCAGGGTTACCGATAAAAACGGCCTTGCCACAGCACTTAAAACCGTAAGCGATGAAGACGAGTTGATGGTGATCACGCAGAACGGAATGTTTTTACGCTGCGCGATAAAGGATATTCGCCCCACCGGAAGGGCCGCTCAGGGAGTGCGGCTAATTAAACTGGAAGACAAAGATAAGGTTTCTTGCGTCGCCCCGGTAATCGCCGAGGAAGAAGAATAAATATCAGACCCCATCGTCTAGCCTGGTCAGGACAAGAGCTTTTCAAGCTCTCGGCACGGGTTCAAATCCCGTTGGGGTCGCTTAAAATAGGTGCTCGATGTGCGGCATAGTCGGTTATGTCGGCCAAAGGCCGGCCCAAGGCATTCTCTTAAGCGGCCTAAAGCGCTTAGAGTATCGCGGCTACGACTCAAGCGGAATGGCTATGGTACTTTCCCGGAAGAATAGCATTTCTGTCAGAAAATCCGTAGGCAAAATAATCGTCCTGGAGAACCTCTTAAAGAAAAGGCCATTATCCGGCATGACCGGGCTGGCGCACTCGCGCTGGGCAACTCACGGCGCCCCCAATCAAATTAACGCCCATCCCCACCAGGATTGCACAGGCGAAATCGCCATAGTCCATAACGGAATAATTGAGAATTATGCTTCTTTGAAGGCGGCCCTGATAAAAGAGGGCCACCGTTTCGTAAGCCAAACCGATACCGAAGTCATCGCCCACCTGATTGAGAAATTTTATAAGGATGTTCCTCTTGAGGAAGCGGTGCGAAAGAGCCTATCGCAATTAACCGGCTCTTTTGCCATCGGAGTAATTTCCGGGAGAGAGCCGCATAAGCTTATCGGCGCCCGCCAGGGAAGCCCGCTGATTTTAGGCGTAGGCAAAAACGAGCAATTCCTGGCTTCCGATGTCCCGGCGGTTTTAGGACATACCAAAGACATAATCTTCTTAGAAGAAAACGAACTGGCGGTATTGACTAAAGACAGCGTAGAGGTTACGGATTTAAAAGGCGCGCCCATTCGGAGAAACCCGGTGAGCATAAGCTGGGACATTGCCCAGGCCCAGAAGCAGGGCCACAAGCATTTTATGCTTAAGGAGATCAATGAACAGCCGGCCATAGCCGAGAACCTGCTTAAGATGCGCCTGAAAAATAGCGGGGTGTGCTTTGAAGAGCTGAGCATTTCCGAAGAAAATCTTAAAAGCATTAAAAGTATTTCCATTGTCGCCTGCGGCACCGCCTATCATGCCGGGCTGGTGGGAAAATATATTATAGAATCCCTCTGCGCCATCCCGGTCAACGTAGATGTCTCAAGCGAATTCAGATACCGCGATTTATTAATCGGCCGCGACTCTTTAGTAATCGCCGTCAGCCAGTCGGGAGAAACCGCGGATACCTTAGCCGGGGTAAAAACGGCGCGAAAACTTGGATGCTCAGTGCTCTCAATATGCAATGTGCTGGGCTCAAGCCTGACCCGGGAATCAGACGGAGTTATCTATACCCATGCCGGACCGGAAATAGGCGTTGCCTCTACCAAGGCCTATACCGCCCAGCTTTTAACCTTTTATCTTTTCGCTCTTTACCTCGCGCAAATCAGAGATACCCTTAAGGCCCAAAAAATGCGCGAGCACATAGAAGATTTAAAAAAGATCCCCGGGCAGCTCGAAGAGATTTTAAAAAATCAGAAAGCAATTGCCGGCCTTGCCAGAAAGCACTCCCATTTCGGGTCATTCTTATATTTGGGAAGGCACCTGAATTATCCCTCAGCCCTTGAGGGGGCGTTGAAGCTTAAAGAGATTTCTTATATCCCCGCCGAGGGTTATGCCGCGGGCGAGATGAAACACGGGCCTATCGCGCTTATTGACGAATATCGGGCGGTGGTTTGTATTGTTCCCCGGTCGCATGTCTACGAAAAGATGATTTCCAATTTGCAGGAAATCCGCGCCCGGAAAGGAAAAATTATCGCCATAGCAAGCTCCGGGGATGAAGAAATCAAAAAACAGGCCAAAGAGGTAATCTATATACCCCCTTGCGATGAATTGTTTTCTCCGCTTCTCGTCGCCCTGCCTTTACAGTTAATCGCCTATCATATCGCGCTCAAGCGCGGATGCGACGTTGACCAGCCGCGCAATTTAGCCAAGAGCGTAACTGTTGAGTAATTAAGGGGTTATGCTTGCTTGCGGAAATTACTCTTGACTAAGCAAATTTAAATGCTATAATTAAATTAACCTTTAAAGGCCGGCCCTGAGAGGCCGGAAAGGAATAAGATGATTACTAAAATAGTTGGTACGAGAAAAGCAACCCTTGGCGCGAAGAGCGCCCAAGGGTTTTTTATTAGATGAAAGAAAAAGCCCCGGTGCTGGATAAGGAAATGATTTCCCGCGCCCTTGCGCGCATGGCTCATGAAATCATTGAGCGTAACCGCGGCACAGAAGATCTGGTGATTGTGGGCATCCTTCGCCGCGGCGCCTATCTTGCCCGGCGGCTCGCCGAGTGCGTCAAAAAAATAGACAACCGCCAGATACCCGTAGGCACAGTAGACATTACCCTATACCGCGACGACCTGACTATGCTTGCGGCTCAACCGGTAGTGCGTAAAACCGAGATCAATTTTGATATTCAGGATAAAAAGGTGATCCTGGTTGACGACGTTTTGTATACCGGAAGGACCGTCCGCTCAGCCCTCTCCGAATTAATAGATTTTGGCAGGCCAAAATGCATTCAGCTTGCGGTTTTGATAGACCGCGGCCACCGGGAGCTGCCTATCCGCGCCGATTATGTGGGTAAAAACATCCCTACCTCGCAAAACGAAATCGTAGAGGTGCGCCTGGATGAAGAGGATGGCTTAGACGAAGTGGCGGTGGTAGAGCGATGAGCGGCTGGGCCAAGAAGGATTTGCTGGGGCTGGAATATTTAAGCAGAGAAGAAATAGAACTTGTTTTAGAGACCGCGGAGTCATTCAAAGAGGTTACTACCAGAGAGATTAAAAAGGTTCCGGCCTTACGCGGCAAAACCGTGGTCAACCTTTTTTACGAACCCTCTACCCGGACCCGCGTGTCTTTTGAGGTGGCGGCAAAGAGGCTGTCCGCGGATGTGATTAATATCGCGGCAGAGGCATCTAGCGTGCGTAAAGGTGAAACCCTGATTGATACCGGAAGAAATATAGAGGCCCTCAAGGCTGATATCGTGGTTATCAGGCATAGCTATTCGGGAGCGCCGGTTATATTAGCGCGAAACTTAAATATCAGCGTGGTCAATGCCGGAGACGGCTGGCACGAGCACCCCACCCAGGCGCTTTTAGACCTTTTTACCCTGAAGGAAAAATTGGGCAGAATCGCCGGGATTAAGGTAAGCATTGTCGGAGATATCAGTCACTCGCGGGTGGCACGCTCCAATATCTGGGGTTTAACCAAATTAGGCGCGTTTGTTACAGTCTGCGCCCCTAAAATGCTTATCCCGCCGGGCATTGAGCGGATGGGGGTTTCGGTAACATCTTCCATAGACGAGGCGCTCAAAGACGCGGACGCGCTGAATGTCCTGCGTATGCAATTTGAGCGGGATGAGGCGGCGGCATTCCCGCAGGCATTTGAGTATTTCCGGCAATTCGGCATTACCGAAGAAAGGCTGAGGAAAGCCGGGAAAAATATCGTGGTGATGCACCCCGGCCCGATTAACCGGGGTATTGAGATGGAAAGCAACGTTGCCGACGGCCCCAATTCGGTAATCTTAGAGCAGGTCACCAACGGCATCGCGGTAAGGATGGCGGTGTTGTTTTTGGTATCCCAGGCCAATGAGGCAAAGGCATGAAGCTTTTAATCAAAAACGGCCGGGTAATTGACCCGGCAAATAATATAGACGAAACACTGGATATCCTGGTTGAGGATTCCCGGATAGCGGGGATAGAAAAAAATATCAAAAACGGCGCGCAAAAGGTAATTGATGCCGCGAATAAAATTGTCCTGCCCGGGCTGGTGGATATGCATGTGCATTTAAGGGAGCCGGGAAGGGAAGATAAGGAAACGGTTTTTAGCGGCACCCTGGCGGCGCTAAAAGGCGGGGTTACCAGCGTCCTGGCTATGCCAAATACTCAGCCCGCGATTGACTCAACAGAAAATATCCGCCTGCTAAAAAATATTATTAAGGATACGGCGCAGGCGCAAGTGTATATTGCCGGCTCAATCACCAAAAACCGAAAAGGCGAGGAATTGGCCGATATCCAAAATCTAATAAAAGACGGGGCAGCGGCTTTTACCGATGACGGCGCCTCGGTGGAGAATGAAGAATTACTCTTAAACGCGCTAAAACTCGCAAAGGCAAACAAAAGCCTGATTATCTGCCACTGTGAAGATAAAACTCTTTCCGGCAAAGGGGTGATGAATCTGGGGTTCACCTCTACGCGTTTAGGCCTAAGAGGCATCTCCGGGGAATCAGAACATAAGCGCGTTGAAAGAGACGTTGCCTTAGCGCAAAAAATAGACTGCCCTATTCACATCGCCCACATCAGCTGTAAAGAATCGGTGGAGATAATTGCAGCGGCAAAGAAAAAAGGGATTAAGGTAACCTGCGATACCGCTCCGCATTATTTTTCCCTGGATGAGGAAGAGCTTCTGGGCTATGATGCCAATATGAAGATGAACCCGCCCTTAAGAACAAAAGAGGATGTTTCGGCGATAAGGCGGGCCTTAAAAGACGGCACCATAGATGCCATTGCCTCAGACCACGCGCCGCACACCATCAATGAAAAAGAGATTGAGTTTGACCGGGCGGAGTTTGGGGTAATCGGCCTTGAGACGGAATTGGCGGCAAGCGTTACCGGGCTGGTGGATGCCGGCATATTGAATTGGATGGAATTGGTAAAGAAGATATCCTTTAATCCGGCAAAGATTTTAGGAACAAACAAAGGAAGTTTAAGCGTAGGCGCGGACGCAGACATAACGGTTGTTGCTCCGGATGTGGAATGGGCGGTTACCAAGAACGGCCTTGTATCTAAATCTAAAAATTCCTGCTTCCTGGGAAAAAAGTTGAAAGGCAGAGTGGAATATACGATTTACGGCGGGAATATTGTTTATCAGTTTTCATGTTCCCAGGGGCCCAGCGCGCGTATTGGCGGGGCAGCTGCCAAGGAAATATCTTAACTAAAATGGAATTTGTCGCGGACTTTCATATTCACTCCAAATATTCGCGCGCTACCAGTAAGGATATGGATGTAGAGCATTTGGCTAAGTGGGCAAAGCTCAAGGGCATCCAGCTTATCGGCACCGGAGATTTTACCCATCATCTCTGGCTTGAGGAGCTTAAGAGTAAATTGGAAGATAAGGGAAACGGCCTCTACGCCTATAAAGGCGTAAATTTTATCCTGACCGCGGAAATAAGCTGTATCTATTCCAAAAATAATAAGGGTCACCGCATCCATAACATTATTTTTGCCCCTTCTTTTAAAACCGTGGACAAAATCAACCACCATCTCGCCGCGATAGGCAATCTCGCCTCGGACGGCCGGCCGATCTTGGGGCTGGATGCCGCGGAACTGGCGCGGATTATTTTTAATATTGACCCTAACTGCTTTATTGTGCCGGGACACATCTGGACCCCATGGTTCAGCTTGTTTGGTTCGGCTTCCGGATTTGACAGGATTGAGGACTGCTTTGAAGAGCAGGCCCAAAACATCTATTGCCTGGAGACTGGATTGTCCAGCGACCCGGCAATGAACTGGCGCCTGAGCGCTTTAGACAGATTCAGCCTGATTTCTAACAGCGATTCGCACTCTCCCTCAAAAATCGGCCGGGAGGCAAATGTCTTTGACTGCGAAATGAGCTACAAGGAAATCACCGATACGTTAAAAAATAAAGACAAGAAGAAATTTTTGTATACAATAGAGTTTTATCCCGAAGAAGGGAAATACCATTATGACGGCCACCGCCTTTGCGGGGTTAGGTTTTCGCCTCAGGAAACTAAGCGCGCAAAAGGCATTTGCCCGAAATGCGGCAAGCGCCTGGTCATCGGAGTAATGAACCGGGTAGACCAGCTTGCGGACAGGCCCGAAGGCTTTAGGCCGGACAACGCTATACCCTATAAGAACCTGATTCCTCTGGATGAAATTGTTGCTGAGGCAAAGGGAATGGGTAGGGCTTCTCAGGCGGTGGAGCATGAATACCGCGCCATTATCGCCAAATTCGGCACCGAATTTGAAGTCTTAGGCAAGGCACCCAAGGAAGATTTATTGAAGGGGATGGATGCCAGGATTGCCGATGCCATTATGCGGGTGCGCGAGGGAAGGGCGCATATTGCCCCCGGATATGACGGCGAATACGGAAAAATTTCCATCTTCGGGGATGACGATAAGCCCAAAAAACATGAAGAGCAGTTGAGTTTGTTTTAACGCGCCTGTGGCCCAATGGATAGGGCATCAGCCTCCGAAGCTGGTGGTACAGGTTCGACTCCTGTCAGGCGCAATTTAATCCACAGTTAACAGAGCAAGTGGAGTAATTAGCCCATAAACTAAGCAAAAAATTGGCAAAAGTGGTGGATATTATAGCTTATCACAGTCTTAGGGGTGCAATAAAGGCAATTCGCTTGGGTTTCAAGGCTTGTAGCGGATTAGATATATGAAAGCCATTTTCTTGTTAGAAGACGGGACGGTTTTTGAGGGAGAAGGCTTTGGGGCTAAGGGCGAGGCCTTTGGAGAGGTGGTTTTTAATACCTCAATTACCGGCTATCAGGAAATCATCACCGACCCTTCCTATAAGGGCCAGATTGTAGCCATGACCTATCCCCTAATCGGCAATTACGGAGTAAATGAGGAAGATATTGAATCCTGTAAGCCCTGGCTTGAAGGTTTTGTGGTAAAGGAGCTAAGCGCCATTCGCTCTAATTGGCGCTCCACAATGAGCCTGGATGAGTATTTGGCAAAGCGCAATATCGTGGGAATCCAGGGTATAGACACCCGCGCGCTCACCCGCCTCTTGCGCCTTAAAGGGGCAATGCAGGGGGTGATTTCCACCCAAGACTTTGATTTGGAGAGCTTAACGAAAAAACTCAAATCCGCGCCCCGGCTGGCGGGAGTGGATTTAGTCAGGGAAGTTACTTGTAAAGAACCTTACGTTTGGACAGAAGGCCGCAGGCCCAAGACAGCGGACAGGAAAAGATTTAAAGTAGCAGTTTTAGACTGCGGCGTGAAGTTTAATATCTTACGCAACCTATCCGGAGTTGGTTGTAAAGTTAAAGTGCTGCCTGCCCGGACTTCGGCAGAGGAGATATTAAAGCTTAAACCCGACGGGCTCCTGCTTTCTAACGGCCCGGGCGACCCCGAAGCGGTCAGCTATGTCATTGAAACCGCGCGTAACCTTTTAGGCAGGCTTCCCATATTCGGCATTTGCCTTGGCCATCAGATGCTGGGTTTGGCTTTAGGCGGCAAAACCTACAAGCTTAAATTCGGCCATCACGGAGGAAATCAGCCGGTGAAAGACCTAAAAACCGGCAAGGTGGCAATCACTGCCCAGAATCACGGTTTTAATGTGGATATGAAGACTATTCCCGGCAAGAATACGGTAATGACGCATATGAACCTGTATGATAATACTGCCGAGGGCCTGGAGAATAAAAGGCTTCGCTTTTTTAGTATCCAGTATCATCCTGAGGCGGGCCCCGGCCCCCACGATGCGAATTATTTGTTTGAGAAGTTTGTTCATTTAATGAGCGCAATAAAAACTAAAAACTAACACTATGCCCAAGCGCACAGACATAAAGAAAATCCTGATTATCGGCTCCGGCCCGATTATTATCGGCCAGGCCTGCGAGTTTGATTATTCCGGAACCCAGGCCTGTAAGGCCCTATGGGAGGAAGGCTTTAAGGTTGTCCTGGTAAACTCCAACCCCGCCACCATTATGACCGACCCGGAAACGGCTGACCGCACCTATATTGAGCCGATTACGCCTGAGATGCTGGAAAAGATTATCCGCAAAGAAAAGCCGGATGCCCTGCTTCCCACCTTAGGCGGACAGACGGGTTTGAATGTG
>SCPY01000070.1 GCA_004299495.1 bacterium
CAATTAAGGATAGCTCCTGGTGGGATGCGTGCGCCGAAACGCATAAACTTGACGCCAAGAAGATAAAAAAGTGCGCCCTCTCGGATGAGGGTGTAAACTTATTAAGAGAAAATACCAAGCTGAACAGGGAGCTTGAGATAGCTAACGGCCCGACTTTATTGGCGGATAATTCTGCCGTCTTTGCTTTAAGCGGCGTTCCGGACCTGGAGCTGTTAGAAAAGATAGCTGGCCTTAAAAGAGAGTGAAAAATGAAACAACCAAAAATACATATAATTGATGTAACTAACCGCGACGGGGTGCAGACCTCAAGAATTTGCCTTTCTAAATTAGAAAAGACGATGCTTAACCTTTACCTGAATCAGATGGGGGCGTATCAGTCTGAATTTGGTTTCCCGGTTACGCATCATGAGACCAATTATCTTAACGCGAACCTGGACTTGGCTGAAGAAGGCGTTCTTTCTCCGATTCGTCTAAGCGGATGGCTTAGGGCAACTCGGGAGGACGTGAAAACCGCGTTTAAGCAGGTGCCGAAGCTAAAGCACGTAAACCTTTCCATCTCTACTTCCGACCAAATGATAGTCCATAAGTTTAAAGGCAAGCTTGACCATGCAACGGTAATCAAAGAGATGATAGAGGGGGTAAGGCTGGCCAGGAAGTGCGGCGCTGAGTCTATCGGCGTTAACGCCGAGGACGCCTCAAGGACGAGGATGGACTATCTGATAGAATTTTCTCTTGCCGCGAAAGAGGCGGGAGCGGATAGAGTCCGCTATTGCGATACCTTAGGATGCGATACGCCGTTTACTATTTATGACAGGATAAAGCTTCTGGCGGAAAGCGTTCAGCTGCCCATTGAGATTCACTGTCATAATGACTTGGGGTTGGTGGTTGCCAACTCTATTCTCGGAGCAAAGGCGGCTCTTGATTGCGGGCAGGATGCCTTTATCAATACCTGCGTTAACGGCATGGGAGAAAGGGCCGGTAACGCCGATTTGGTAAGCGTGATTCTATCCATAAAATATGGCCAGGGCTTTGAAGGAAAATATCTCCTGGATGATAAGGTAAGCCTGAAATCCGCCTGGAAAATATGCAAGTACGCCTCCTACGCCTTTGGCGTGCCTATTCCGATAAATCAGCCGGGAGTGGGCTCCAATGCCTTTGCCCATGAATCGGGGATTCACGCCGACGGCGCCCTGAAAGACAGAAAAAACTATGAATTATATGATTTCGAGGAATTGGGAAGAGGAGAGCCTGAGATTATTGAGACGGGAAGAAAGATTACCGCGGGCGAATACTCTGGCATCAAGGGTTTCAGAAATGTCTATGAGAAATTAGAGATTGAGTTTAAAGACGATTCCCAGGCTACGGAAATTCTGGAACTGGTCCGTTACGCCAATGTTCATAACCAGAAGCCCTTAGTTGATGACGAGCTGAAGTTTATCGCCAGGCATCCCAAAATAGCCCGAAAGATATTCACGATGACCTTGTGATGATTAAAAAAATATGAATACCGTAATTGTTGGTTTGCAGTGGGGGGATGAGGGCAAGGGAAAGATAATTGATATACTTGCCGAAAAAGCAGACTATATTGTCCGTTACCAGGGAGGAAATAACGCCGGG
>SCPY01000008.1 GCA_004299495.1 bacterium
GGTGGTTAATACTTCTTCGCCTTTGGCCTGCGCCCTTGTCACCGGCCTGGTTTTTATTTGCTCTTTCAGGATGGCCTCTTTTTTATCTTTCACCTCAACGAATTTGGGAATGGTCAGTAAATAGCCGTCTTTGTTCACCACAAAGGCCTTTCCGCCTCTGCCCAGGATATTTCCTTCTTTCTCCAATTCGGTATTGAGCATATCGCCTTTGTAGCGGTTTACCAGAACACCCAAAGGCAGGCCGGTTGCCCGGGCAGTTACAATATTCGAGATGGAGAGGGTGGGGGTTTTCAAATCATCCGAAATATAGATATCCGTGGCGTAGACGAGTCTTGTGGGGCTCTCTTGAAGTTTCTTTAGAAATTCCTTGTCCTTAAAATATTTCGCGATGGCAATATAATAATCTTTTTTGGATTTATCTTTGCCTAAGTATTTATCATTAGTCGCGAAAGTAACTTTTCCTTTGAGGTTAAGGATAATGATGTCCTCTAGATAGGGGTCAAGGGACATCTTGTTTTTAACAAGGTGCTGATTGGTATTCTTGACCAGGCTGGATACATTAGGGTCGTCTGGGTCGTAATAGGTAAGGCCGTCCTTAATAATTCCGTCTGAGCAGAAATCAAGGGTGCGCCCCTTTTTGCCTTCAATAAAGGTGGAGACCTTTCCGGCAATGCCCTTGGCGGAGATATTTAACTCGCTTTTAATCCTCTGGTCCAGGGTCCTTCGGCTGTTAGAGTATACAATACTGCCTACGATAACCAGCGGCAAAATGGAGATAGCGACAAAGCATGCAAGCAGCTTCATCCGAATGCTCGTTAACCCCGGCATAGTCGTATTTTTTCTTTCAAGCTGCCCCTTATCCTCTGACGATGCTAGAGATTTTTTCCCCATACCTTTTAGCTCCTTCTGCTGTATCCCTAAGATTCCGGTTTTATATTATAAAAACATACGGAGGAGGATATTGCCGTTATCCGCCTCCGTATAAACCTAAAAGCGAATCTCCTTACGAAGTGCCAAGTTTATCCTCAATGGGGATAATTACGCTGATAGCTCCCCTGACGTCGCCTTCTTTATAATTCTCCATTGGCTTGCCCGCGATATCCTTGCCGTCGCCGGTAGGAGAGGTTGCCGGGTCGCCATGGCACTTTAAACAGGATTTTTCTATGTAGAGGGGAAGCATGTAACGGTACACCCGCTTGCCGTCCATGTCCGATTCTTCGCCATAGCCCTTGCCTTTGGGATACGATGGTTCATAGAAACGGGTTAAGACTTCGCTTTCCCAATCGTCTGGGGCGTTATAAGAATTGCGCGGGCCGAATTCTCCTTTGCCAAGTGTGGTTTGCTTTAGCCGGATGCCCGTGTTTTTAAAGAAATCTTCACCGATTACCCTGCCCATATATGCCGGAATAATGCCTTTAAAGGCATAGGGGGCGCCGGAGGGAAGTGGCTCCGCGACTTTTGCTCCGTGAGTATTAATCACATCTACCATCTGCGCCACAATGCGCCGGGTAGAAACCAAAAACTGGGCTATGTCTTCAGCCATTTTTCTGACGTCTATTTTTTCCGCGCTCCACGCCGGCAGGATTGTCGCGCTAAAGATAAACGCGCTTAACACTATTGTTACGCCAATTTTCTTAAGCATTTATCCCTCCCTTATTTAGAATTTCAATAAACTCTGCAGATAGAAAAAATCCGCGTCGTCATTGGCTCCGGTTCTGGCTAAGAACGTGCCGGCAAAAAAATGTGAATATCCTCCCAGGAAATTTATATTTTTGTTCATCGCGTATTTCAGGAGAAAATCCGCCTCTGAGCCGACATAACCGCTTCCCGCGGCCTGGCGCGCCGCCCTTAATGTCCCCCGTGCCGCGTTATAAGCCGCGTCGGTTGTTTCGTCAAGATAAAACATCCAGTAATCTCCCTGAAGGGAGAGCTTCTTTGTGGGGCTCGCGCTTACGCGGAAATTATAGGCATTGATATTCTGCCAGCTTATAAGATCTATATACCCATAGAACTTATGATTGGTTGGCCAGAGATTATCAAAGGTATTTCTTTCATTATCCGTAGCGCTCTCGTCACCGCTGGCAAAGTCCCATTCCAAGCCCACCCGGGGCGACCAGGGAATTTCGGTAAAGGTGTAGCCGGCCAGGGCCGCCATTGCCCAGGCACTGATATCCTGGGAGCCGAACTCCCCAAACTGATAGGCGTTTTCCAGGGTATAATCAAAATTCTTAACCTTATCGCCCCTGAGCCGAAAGCCTACGGTAGATTCATTCAATTTTCTCGTTCCGTTTGGGCCCATCGCAACCGGTTCAGAGGTGTTGCGGTAGAGGTAGTAGAGGTCAAAGAGATGTTTATCTATGCCTTTATAGGTGGCGTAGGCGCCGTGAAAACCCTCGTTATCATCATACCAATTGTTGGGGTTTGCCCTGTCAATATTCACTTTTTCGGAGAGGAAGCCTTCCATGGTGAATTTTTTACCGGCGTATATCAGCTTTATTCCGTCAAAGGACTGCGTTACGTTTGACCAGTCAAACCCGCCGACCAATCTCTCATCTCCGTAGGAAAGTTCCTGCCTGCCCGCGCGAATGGTGAGAAATTCCAATGTTTTGGCGATTTCTTTCAATCTGTAATCTATGTAGGCCTGGCGTACGTCAAGCTCGTCCCGGAAGGTAATGCTGAACCTGTTTGCCGTGAGGGAGTCCCAGATGCGCGAATCCTGCAATTGCACAAAGGCTCTTAGAGATTCGGAAAGATTGGCGTCAAGGGCAAGGCGCGTCCTTAGAAGATGAAAGGTATCCGTGTCGTCAGCATTCTGATTGAAATCAAAATCGTCTCTTGCCTCTAAGCGGTAGCGCATCTCTAAGCTCACTTTAAGTTTTTCGCCTAATTTTTTGGGCAGGTGGTTTTGAATGAAAAATCCTTCTGCCGCAGGCGCGGTTTGAGCGCATAGAAACATTATTCCTAAAGTAAGGCAGGCCGCGTTGATTGCGGGTATTCCGCGCGATTTTCTGTGTGTATTGCTTTGTGAAGGGTAAGTTTTCATCGGATGTTCTTACTCCTTTCTTAAGTTTGCGGGCGCCATTGCCCGCTTAAAGTCATTCGGTATTTTAAAATCTATTGTTAACTCCGCCGCCTTTGGGGCAGGGAGGGAATGAGTAAAAATTATTTGTTTTAATTTTATTAAACAATTGTAGATTATTATACAATTAAGCTTTTTTTTGTCAAGTATTTTTATGTAACTCCTTGATAACCTGCGGTTAAGCAATCATCAGGTTATCCGCCTAAGGCCTGCCTTACCTTGTTTAGCAAATCCTCGGCATTAAATGGTTTGACAATATAATCTTTAATTTCCTCTTTTTCAATCATACCCCTTACGCGGGGATCGGAGAGGGCGGTAAGCACAATCACAGGGATGACAGGAATCTTTCCGGTGAGCGCCTTGATTTCCTTCATTCCAACCAGGACATCATAACCGTCTGCCTTGGGCATGAGGATATCCAGGATTATCAAGTCGGGCTTATCTGATAACACCTTTTGCATACACTCTTCTCCGTCAGAAGCCGCTATGACCTCATAATTATGCGCCTCTAATCTTGTCTTTACCAGTTTCAGGATATTAGGGTCATCGTCAACTATTAGAATCTTCTTGGCCACTATTCCTCCTTTTGTTTAACCCGCGTTTTTTATGCACGTAATCCGGGAAATCAATTCTTCATCTGTCCTGCCGTCTTCAGGATAGCTAAGTACTTCGCAAAGGATGTCCTTGCGCCGCGGTAATCCTTTCTTGGTTATATAATAGTCAAAAACCTTATGGATTCTCTCCGAGGCGGTGAGCGCGCCTTCTTTCTTTACCCCGGGAAGCAGCATAAGGATGAAATTGCGGCTGCATACCAGGGTGTCGGTCTCGCCGCGGATTGTATGGCGTAAGCGTGTTTCCAGCTCGCTGGTAAGGGAAAAATCCTGCTCGTCTTCCGCGGCGGCATCGCCCTTTGAATTTCTCAGGCAGAAAATAAGTATGGAGAGGGCGTTTCTTTCCTTGTTCATTCTCTGCAGCCCGTTATTGATATATTCCCTAAACAGGCCTTTGGTTGTATAGCGGGGAAGGGCAAAGGTAATCGCGGTTCCTCTGCCAGTAGATGATTCCGCCCAGATTTTACCCTTATGCAGTTCTATGATCCCCTTGCTGATAGAAAGGCCTAGTCCGGTTCCTTTTTCTCCCGGCCCGTGCTGCCGGCCAAACTGTTGAAATTTGCTAAAGAGCCTGGGCAGGTCCTCTTTGGCAATGCCTCCTCCGGTGTCGGCAACGCGGCACTCAATCGTCTCGCTGTTTTCTTGCGCGGAAACGGTAATGTATCCGGCTCCGGTAAACTTGAGCGCGTTGCCCACGATATTGGTAAAAACCTGGATAATCCTGTCTTTATCTATATAGGCCATGATTTTCTCCCGCGAGAAGCGCGCGGTAAGCTGGAGGTTCTTTTTCGCGGCGGCAAGAGAAAACGCCGAAATCACGCTATTGATCAGTTCAACGATATCTACAAATTCTTTCCTCAGCTCAACCCTGCCCGCCTCAATCTTAGAGATATCCAGAAGATTGTCTATGATTCGTTTAAGCCGGTCGGAGTCTTCAAGGACGATCGCGAAGACCTCTTTTTGCTTGTCGGTAATGCCGCCAAGGATGCCGTCTAATGCCTGGGAGACTCCCTCCCTGATAGTGGTTAAAGGAGTGCGTATTTCGTGAGAGACCGTAGAGATAAAATCGGTTTTCATCTTATCCACTTCTTTTTCCTTAGTGATGTCGCGGAATATCCCGATCGCGCCGATAATCTTTCCCTCAAAAAGGATCGGAGAGGCGGTTACCGCCGCGGGAAACTTTGTGTTGTCTTTGCGATAATAATAGGCGCTTTCATGCAGCGTCCTGCCGCTTGATAATGCCTGGGGCATTACCCTTTCATTGTCGGGAATAAATTCTCCTTTTTCGCCTTCGCAGGGGATCGCCTCGGCGAAGTGTTTTCCCAGGACTTCCATTACTCCCCAGCCAAACATCGCTTCGGATTCGCGGTTACACATCATTATCTGGCCTTCCTGATTCACCACTATCATTCCGTCACCGATGCTGGCCAGGACCATTTCGCATTTAGCCATTTCCGCTCCGATTTGGGTCTTTGCCAGCCGAAGTTCTTCCTCAACGCGCAGGCGCTTTTCAACCATCCTGTTGAAAGAGGTGGCTAATTCTCCCACTTCGTCTTTTGAGCTGATATCAATTCTCGCTTTTGATTCGCCCTTGCTGATTTTATCGGCAACTTGAGTAATTTGCTGAATTGGCCTTGACACTGACCGCGCAATCACCAGCGCCATTGCCAGCACAAGCAGCATTGTTACCACTCCGGCCGTGGATGACAGGTTTCTCAGGTTGCGCACAGGAGCGAGGGTCTCATGCTCATCCTGTTCAATTACTATAATCCATTTCCAATCTTTTTCAATTGACAGCAGCTCAGATGCCCCAAATACCTTATTGCCCATAGAATCAATCCAGGACGCGTTTATGGGCAATGAAGACTTAATGGCTTTTAGTATCGGCTCGGTCTCTATCTTGAATTTCAAAGGGTAATAGTCTTGCGTTTTTCTTGAGGGGGTCATGAGTAACTTTTGCTCGTTCACCAAGAAAATATCCCTTGAAGTGTTCTTTTCTTTTTCTTCAGGGCTGCCCCACTGATGGGCGCCTCTGCTCAAAAGCACATCCTGAATGTTTGCTAAATTATAGAAGTTAACCAATGCCCCGATCGCTGTATCCGCGGTTCTGCTTTTTAAGGGCGTGCTGATGGCAATCACTTCCTGAAATTCTTCTATGGTGCCCGGGCGCGCGAAAACCCCGGCATCCTGAATATAGGTATTTTTCAGGCCTTTTAGAAAATAGGGCTGGTCTGTGCCCCAGCCGAGCCCCAGCAGGTATTCCCCTTCGCTTGAACCGATAATTTTTCCCTGAAGGTCAAGGACGCGTATCTCTAATATCTCCGGGTCAAGGGGTTTCTTATTAACGGATAGATGGGTATTCAATATCCGGCTGGCGCGGATTTTTTCTTCATTTGTGTTCGCGCTGGTAATAAATTCCGCCTGGTCGCGGATAAATCCGTCTGAAGCAAAGTCAAGGGTACGCCCTTTTTTTCCGGAGAGGTATTCCAATACTTCGGCTTTTTTCGCCTGCGCCGCGATCTTCAGGCCGTTTAGTGTCGCGTCTACCAAGGCCGTTTTGGCATTATAAAAACTTAAGGCGCTGATAAATACCAGCGGAATTACGGCAATGGCCAGGAAGGTGGCGAGAAGTTTTACGCGTATAGACATTTTATAAATAACTATGCAGGCCTTTTAGCAGATAATTCACCCCGAAAAAGGTAAAGAGCACGCAGAGAAATCCGATAATACTGATATAAGCGCACCTTTTACCCTGCCAATTTCTTAACAGGCGCAAATGCAGGTACGCCGCGTAAATAATCCAGGTAATCAGGGCCCAGGTTTCCTTTGGATCCCAGCTCCAATATCTTCCCCAGGCGGACTTTGCCCAGACCGCTCCCGTGGTTAACCCAAGGGTCAGGAAGGGAAAGGCGAGGGTAATGAGCCGGCAGCTTAGATTGTCCAGCCTTTCGGGCAGTGAGGAGGGGGGTGATGTTTTTTGAGAAACCAGAAGATAGGCGGCGCTTATGATAAAAGAGATGGCAAGCGCGGCATAACCGATAAAATAACTCGTGACATGGATAAGCAGCCAGTTACTCTTTAAAGCAGGCATAAGCGGCTGGATTGATTTATCTAAGATAGACGCGTACCCCAGCGTCAAGGCCGACAGGGCGCTTACCGGTATCTCCAGGAATTTTAGCTTATAAATTCTTTGCAGGACCAAGTAAATCAGCGCTATTGCCCAGACAAAAAAGATTATTGTCTCATATAGGCTTATAATGGGCAGGCGCCCGGAGGCGGTCCAGCGGCTGATTAAATGAATTGTGTGAGAAGCAAAACCAATTAATATGATTATGTTTGCGGCTTTGCTAACACTTTCTATTCTAAAGACAGCGCGGAAGAAATAAAGTACGC
>SCPY01000071.1 GCA_004299495.1 bacterium
ATGCCCCGGAAGGAAGAAGCCGCTCCTGAAGTAGGCGCGGAAGGTGAAGCCAAGGCTGAGCCGGAAGTAATTAAGGAGAAGAAAGAGAAGGCCGAGGAAGGGGAAGGCTCATCAGGCAAGAAGGCGCAAGAGGAAAAGAAGTAATCCAAATATAGGATGAAATTGATTGTCGGCCTGGGCAATCCCGGAACTGCCTATAGAAACACCCGCCATAATTCAGGGTTTATGGCGGTAGACGCGTTGGTAAAAGGTTTCGCGGGCAGTTTTAGAAAGGACGCCAAGTGCGGCGCCCTGAAAGCAAAATTGAATTACAAAGAGAATGATTTTATTCTCTGCAAGCCTCTTTCATATATGAATCTTTCCGGGGGCGCGGTTCTTAAGCTGATGCGCCGGGAGAAGATTACGCCGCGGGATATATTGGTAGTCTGCGATGATGTTAACCTGGATCTGGGGCGGCTAAGATTAAGGGCAGGGGGAAGCTCCGGAGGCCATAAGGGCTTAGAGTCAATCATTCGGTCTTTGTCCTCTGACGCGTTTTCCCGCTTAAGAATCGGGGTTTCCTCTCCGAGGGGGCAGAAAGATATAAGCGGATACGTCCTTTCGCCTTTCTCTAAGGACGAACAGAGGGTAATGCGCGAAGGGATAGAAAAGTCAAAGGATGCTCTGTTGTGCTGGTTAGAATACGGCATAGAAGAAACGATGAACAGGTTTAATTAAAGGAAAGGGGAATAAAAGTAATGTCCGAGTATGAAGCGATGCTGATAGTCCAGCCAAACATTAACGAAGAGCGCAAAAAGGAGCTTTTCGACGGTATAAACGATACGGCAAGCAAGAACGGAGCCGAGATAATAAGCTCAAGCGTCTGGTCGGAGAAGAGAAAGCTCAGCTACCCGATAAAGAAATTTCAGGAGGGTATTTACTATCTTATTAACTTTAAGGCAAGCCCGGCGATTATCTCAAAATTAAAACAGGCCTATAAGCTTAATGAAAACATAATCCGGCTGCTTATCGTGAAAAAATAGTTTTTCATGGGAGGAAAATTATAATGGCAAGTCTGAATCGGGTGTTTTTGATCGGCAACCTTACCAAGGACCCGGAATTGCGCTATACGCCTCAAGGTACGGCGGTGGCCAACTTAAGGCTTGCCGTAAACAGGCGCTGGAAGGACAAGAGCGGAGAGCAGAAGGAAGAGGTTTGCTTTTTGACTGTTGTCGCCTGGGATAAGCAGGCTGAGGTATGCAATCAATATCTGCGTAAAGGCTCTCCTTTATTTGTGGAAGGAAGGCTTCAGTCGCGTTCCTGGCAGGACAATAGCGGAGCAAAACGTAACGTGGTGGAGATCAGGGCGGAGCGGGTGCAGTTCTTGGGGCAGCCGGGAGCCGTCGGCGCGGGCAAAAATAACGTCCCGCAGGAAGAGGCTGGCGACATTCCGCTTCCCCACACAGGCCCCGCGGCACATGATGATGTTTCTTGGATGGAAGGAGACGAAAAGAGTGAGAACGAATAGCAGGAGAGATTTTAAAAGCGGCCCCGGCGGTTTCAGGCGCAGGGATAAAGAGATGGAATTCGGCCCGGCGCGCAAGAAATACTGCCGTTTTTGCGTTGAGAAGGCAAAGAATATTGACTATAAAGACGCTAAGAAGTTAGAGAAAGCGGTGAATGACAGGTTTAAAATATTATCCCGCAAATACTCCGGAGTCTGCGCCAAGCATCAGCGCAAGCTTGCAAGCGCCGTTAAGCTTGCCCGTCATATGGGCCTGATGCCTTATGTGCGGGAGTAACATCAAATGAAAGTAATCTTAAAGGAAAAAATAGAACAGATTGGGTCCGCCTGGGATGTGGTAAACGTAAAAGACGGATTCGCGCGAAATTTCCTGTTTCCCCGCGGCCTGGCGTTAGAGGCAACCAAAGGCAATCTTAAGTTTATTGATGAGATTAAGCGCGAGAAGTCCGCGCTCAAGGAGAAGGAAAAGCAGCAGGCCGAGGCCCTGGCCAATAAGCTGCGGAATGCCTCTTTTACCCTGGCGTTTGAGGCAAGCCCGGAAGATAAGCTTTACGGAAGCGTGGACGCTCAAGCGTTGGCCAAGTTTTTAGCCGGCGAAGGGTACGCTATAGATAAAAAAGATATACTTTTAGATGAGCCGATAAAATCCCTGGGCGTGTTTCAGGTTGATATAAAACCCCACCCCGAGGTAACCGCGAAGATAAAGGTTTGGATTGTCAGAAAATAAATGCCGCAAGAGCTTGTTTTAGAGAAACTCCCCCCTCAAAGCATTGAAGCCGAAATGGCGGTTTTGGGCTCAATGCTCATTGATGAAGAGGCGATTGCCCAGGCCATAGAAATGCTTTCGGCGGAGCATTTCTACAAAGACGCGCACCGGCGCATCTATGCCTGCATCCTCAGCCTCTTTAACCAGAATAAGGCGGTGGATTTAATCACTATCTGCGACGAATTAAAAAAGCAGGGCATTCTGGAAGAGGTTGAGGGGCCGAGCTACCTGACCAGCCTGGTAAATACCGTCCCTACCTCAGCCAATGTGCTTCACTACGCTTCCATTGTCCGGGAAAAGGCCACTCTAAGGGCCCTGATTAACAACTCCACCCATATTATCAGCGAGGCCTACGCGGCCGAAGGCAATGTGGACGAGGTGGTGGATAACGCCGAACGGCTTATTTTTGAAATAAGGGATCACCGCCAGTCGAGCGCGATCGTCCCTTTAAAAGAAATAATCAAGGATTCCATTG
>SCPY01000072.1 GCA_004299495.1 bacterium
GAAGGTTGCATCCTCGCGTAATTTACTGCCGAAGGGTTTTTCATGGAACAAGTACAGGATTTTCTCCAAGCATTTTATAACCGATACCGTAAAGACCCTACCGTATTTTGAGAACAGGGACTTAAGCGTCGGGCGTATCAAGCTTTTTATTCTCTGGAAGCGGTATTTTTCTTCCAGTGCCAGCGGCAGTCTGTCTTTCAAAAGGATAAAATACATGCTAAAACGCATGATGCGCAGGGTTTTTTTGCAGTCAAGCTGAAGTTTTTTATGGTTTATATATGGCGAAGACAAAGGCTTTTTTGAGGGAGTTTTTGTTTAATAATCCGGTATACGATTATTTGTATATGTCGCGGATACGCAAAAGCGCTGACGCGGGAATCGTGAAACCAGATACGCTGCGCATTGAATTGACTAATCTCTGTAATACCTCCTGCATTATGTGCCCGCGGGATAAATTGACGAGACCGCAAGGTATAATGAGCAATGAAGTCTTTGAGCGGGCGGTTAAGCAGGCGTTAGCGCTCGGTATCGGAAAAATACTTTTTTCCGGTTTTGGAGAGCCGTTGATTGACGCGAATATCGTTGAGAGGATAAAGTACGCGAAAAAATCCGGAATAAGCCTGGTGCATCTGTTCAGTAACGCATCGTTAATGGGGAAAAAGATTGCGGCAGGGCTGGCTGATTCAGGGCTGGATTTACTGGTTATCAGCCTTGATGCTACAGAGGAAAAGAGATTTTCGGGCATAAAACCAGGTTTGAATTTTAACGGCGTGACCTCTAACATTATCTTCCTTTTGGATTATCTGAGCGGAAAGAATGGGCATAATCCCAAAATAAAAGTCAGGCTTACCGGCTTTGAAAATGAAATATACGATATGAGGCTTTTGGATCAATTAAGAGAAAAAGGGGCGCAGATAGTTTCTCCCGGGCTGCACTCCTGGTCCGGGCAGTGGGAGGGAGCTGATTTCTCTCCGGTACGATTAATGGCGGAAAAAGGATGGCCGTGTTACCTCTTGTGGACTTCGGTGACATTGCTTTGGGACGGAAGCGTTTCGCTTTGCTGTAAGGATTTTAACTGTATTTATAATTTCGGAAATATAAAAAATGAGGGTTTAGCCGAAATACTGCAAGGCGCTAAACTGGCGGATATCAGGCGCAGGCACCTTGAGCGCTCGTTTGCGGGATTGAAATTGTGCGCAAGTTGTGAATCCGTTCAGTCACTACTCCCCTGGTGGCGCATAAAAAACGCTGGACAGAAATGATTGAAGGGTTCAATATTATTTGTATCTCTACTTCGGCATGGGAGCGCCCTTGGGGGAGCCGTCAGCAAATTATGACAAGGCTTGCCGCAAAAAACAGGGTGCTTTTTGTTGAATTCCAGCTTTCCTTTCTGCATTTATTAAGATATCCTTATCTGTTTATAAGAGAGCTTAACCGTAGGCTCAGGAGGAAAGATAACAACTTAATTTTATACAGGCCATTTCCGGGTTTACCGTTCGGAAATTATAACAAAGGCATCAATTTTATTAATTCCATGATGCTTTCGCGGCAGTTAAAGAGGATAATAAAGCAATACGGATTTCAAAGGCCGATTTTATGGATATTTGATCCCTGCGCTCACCTTTTAGCCGGCAGTCTGGGTGAACAGCTTTGTATTTATCACTGTATAGATTTTTTTAAAAAAGAAAAACAATCGTCTTCGCGCAATAACTTTATATCTGCGGCTGAAGACATCCTTTGCCGAAAAGCCGGCCTTGTTTTTGTATCGGCAGAAGAAATACTTAAAGAAAAGGCGCGCTTGAATAAGAATACTTATTTGATGCCTAGCGCGGCTAACGAACTTTTTCTGGATCCGGCTATCTACGAAAAAGTGCCGGAAGAGATAAAAGATATTCCCCGCCCGATACTCGGTTTTGTAGGCACTTTGGATGAAAGGCTGGATTTAGGGCTGCTTGATTTCCTCTCTGATAAGCATCCTGAATGGCAGATTGTTTTTATCGGGGCCTTGCGCAGCGGCATAATTGCCCGCGGGCTTAAGGGGAAGAGGAATATTCGCCTGTTTGGTTGGAAAGACAATGCTTTGCTTGCAGGCTACATCAGGAATTTTGACGTCTGCATTATCCCTTACAGGATTAATGATTTTACAAAGGGTATTTCGCCTGTTAAGCTATACGATTATCTTTCTTTAGGAAAGCCTGTTGTTTCTACCGGCCTAACTGAACTACTGCCGCTTGAATCGTCCGGACTGGTATCAATCGCTAAAGATAAGGATGAATTTTGCGCTCAAGTTTCAAATTGCCTTGCATCCGACAATCCTGATAATAGGCTAAAAAGGTTAGAATTTGCCCGGAGCAATACCTGGCGCAAGAGGATTCAAGATATATCCGGGATCATAGCGGGGAGGTTGTCTTAGATGGATGGTAAACTAATGAAATTTAAAAGGATGTTTATCTATCGGCTAATGCCGTTAACTGCAGTTGCTATCATTCTGCCGTTTGCAACCCTTGTTAATAAGGATATAGCCTATTACGCGTATAAAGAGGCGACTTACGGCCTTATTATAAAAGGCGTAATAAAGAAGGATGAAAGCCCGGATAAACAGCTCATCTTGATAAACGAATTCCTATATCGTAATTTTTCAAGCCCTTACCGCGCGGATGTTATTGATAAGGATATCTTTAATGACCTTATGCGCGGCATCGCCTGGTGCGACCAAAGGGCATGGGCGCTTGTTATCTTTGCCGGGAAGTTAGGGATAGAGGCCCGCCTTGTCTTCACAAAAAACCCCGAGGGTGTAAGCACGCATACTGTTTCCGAGGCGAAGATAGGCGGAAGATGGATGTTGTTTGACCCGCAGTTCGGATTTTTCGGCCGCAAGAACAGCAGGTACCCTGCTTCCTACGATGACATTTGCCGCCATCCGGAACTTTTTTTATTAAACGAAAAGATGCTCATGTTAAAGAAAATATCACCCGAGAGATACGCCATTACAAGGAATTTATTTAGTTCAAATATTTATTATAAAGATTACCTTGCTCCGGTATTTTGGACGGGGCCTGTTAATTCCCGGAATTTACTCCGC
>SCPY01000073.1 GCA_004299495.1 bacterium
GGATAAAAGAAGAAAAGAGGACCTATTTAACCCGGCAGTTTAAGGAGCAGGATAAAAAAAGGATTCAGCTGCAAAAATTCGTTGACCGTTTCCACGCCCAGCCGAACAAGGCCGCGTCCGTCCGGGCAAAGCGCCGCGTGCTGGAGAATATGGAAGAGATTGACATTCCTCAGGATCCGAGGGTGAGCATCCGCGATTTTCATTTTCCTGCCGCCAGAAGCAGCGGTTACCGGGTGATGGCCCTGGATAAGATTTGTAAGAGCTACGGTGATATCCAGGTGTATAAAGATTTTGACTTTGAGGTTACGCAAGGCGAAAAGGCGGTGCTGGCAGGGGAAAACGGCGCGGGCAAATCCACGCTTTTAAAGATTCTGGCAGGCGCGGTTGATATTGACGGAGGACGACGCGTTGCCGGCCACAATGTGGATATCGGCTATTTTTCCCAGACGCGAATGGATGTCCTGCATCCTGAAAATACGGTATTAAAAGAGGCGTATTCAGTCGTAGACGGATTTATGTCAGAGGAGGCTATCCGCACAATTCTCGGAGCGTTCCTGTTTACCGGTGACGACGCGGACAAAAAGGTCAAGGTGCTTTCCGGAGGCGAGAAGAGCCGGCTGATTCTTGCTAAGCTCTTGATTAACCCTCCGAATTTTCTTCTCCTGGATGAGCCGACCACCCATCTGGATGTGGACGCGGTTGACGCGCTGGTAAAGGCGCTTACCGATTATGCCGGGACGCTGGTGTTTATCAGCCACGATATTTATTTTGTGCGTTCAGTCGCCAATACCGTCTTTGAGGTTAAGGACGGCGGGGTGAGGAAGTTTTCCGGAGGGTTTGATTATTATTTGGAGAAAAGGGGCCAGGGGGAGTTGCCTTCTGATGAGCATAAGCGAAAAGCGGAAATTCCCAGGGAGAAATCGGATGAGGCAAGGGAAAAGGCAAAGATAATCCAGGAAAAGCTTAAGAGCGAAGAAAAGAAGCGCAAGGCCCATAACGCCTCTTTGCGCGAGCATATAAATAAACTTCAGAAAGAAAAAGAACAGCTGCAGCTGGAAAGCTACGCCAAGGTGCGCGCCCTTTCCAGCCCCCATATATACCGCGAGGAAGGCATAGCCCAGGAATACGGGCGGCGGCTAAAAGAAATAGAAAGAATTATTTCCGAAACAGACAATGAAATCAAAAATCTTGAAGGCCGGATTATTTTATAGCGCTTTATCCGGAGATATGACAAATTGAAAAACATAAGGGAGGGTTTTGTTATGGAAAAATCAATCAAAGGCAGTAAGACAGAGCAGAATTTACTGAAGGCGTTTGCGGGGGAGTCGCAGGCGCGTAACCGCTATGCTTATTTCGCCTCTGCCGCGAAAAAGGAAGGGTATGAGCAGATAGCTGCTATTTTTACGGAGACCGCGGAGAACGAAAAGGAACATGCCAAGGTGTTTTTTAAGCATCTTGAAGGCGGGGATGTGGAGATAACCGCGTCCTATCCCGCGGGTATGATAAAGGATACGAAAGCAAATCTTGAGGCGGCCGCCGCGGGGGAGAATCTGGAGTGGACCGCTTTGTATCATGACTTTGCCAAGACGGCAAGGGACGAAGGGTTTCCCAATGTGGGGCGTTCCTTTGAGCAGGTTGCCAAAGTTGAGAAATTTCACGAGACACGCTACCGGAAAATTATCAATAACCTCGCCAATGGCGAGGTATTTAAGAAAAAAGCTCCGGTGAAGTGGCATTGTATCAACTGCGGATATGTGATTGAGTCATCCGATGCCCCGAAAGAATGCCCTGCCTGCAAGCACCCGCAGGCATATTTTGAGGTGCTGGCGGAAAATTACTAGCTATTCCTTATCATTTTATAATTATTTCTTGCACTTTGTGCAGTAGCAGTCGTGCATACACTTGACAAAGTTGCTCACCAGCGCGTAAATAACTATCAACAGCACTATCTGCCCGAACATTGCCCAGCTCATATCCGCCTCCTTTTTTTGGGTAACCTACGCTTTTATTTTACTCCCCTTCGATGCTTTGGCGTAATCAATCATTCCCTGGAAATCCACAACCACGACAGGTTCATTTCCGATAACCCACGCATCGTGCCCGGATGGCAATAACGATATATCGCCAGCTTTTAATTCCTTTTCTGCGCCATCATCCATTATGACTTTCAAAGTCCCTGACACATGATATTGAAAATGGGGAGCTTCGCAACTTTTTGTTTTAGC
>SCPY01000074.1 GCA_004299495.1 bacterium
ATAGTCTCGCGCTGCCAGCTCCTGGATTTCAGGCGCATTGCCAATATCAGGATTATCCAGCAGTTAAAGGCCATCGCCGCCTCGGAGAAGCTCAACGTGGATGAGGATGTGTTTCTGGCCATTGCTAAGGCCTCTGACGGCTCTCTGCGTGACGCCGAATCCATTATGGACGAGCTCTCCGCCTTTGCCCAGGGGCGCATCAGCTTAAAAGATGTAACCTCGGTGATGGGGGTGGTGGAGCAGGAGTATCTTTTTTCCTTTACGGATAAGATAATCAAAAAAGACGCGGTCGGCTCTTTAGCGCTTCTTGATGAGCTTCTTGATCAGGGTAAAGACCCCGCGCAGTTATTATTAAATCTGATTGAGCACTACCGGAACTTAATGATTACCAAGGTAACTGAAAGAAACCACGAGAAGCTTTTAGACCTGCCTCCGGAAGTCTGCCAGCGCGTCGCTGCCCAGGCAAAGGAGATCACGCTTGATGCCATATTCTTCGGATTCAGCACATTTTTGAATATCCAGGAGATGGCCAGGCGCATAGAGAACCTGCGCATACCTTTAGAGATTGGCCTGGTCAAGCTTTCGTCTCCGGCGGGAAAGGCCTCTACCGCGGCCGCGGAGACGCCAATAATCCACAGCCAGAAGAGCTCCGTTAATCACGCGGACGCGCCTAAGGAGAAAGCCGCCGAGCGCGCGCATACTCCTGAACGCGCGCATCGCCACGAGCATGCCCATACTGCCGAACCTGCCCATGCCCCTGAGCCCGCTCAGCCGCAGCTAACTTTAGAAAAAATAAAAGAATTATGGCCGCAGTTTCTGGAAAAGATGGCTAAGGTCAAGGTTTCCGCCGCGCATTATTTAGAAGAGGGCAGTCCGGTAAAAGCCTCAGACAGCATTTTGACTATCGGGTTTCCTCGGAGGGCGAGCTTTAGCCGCGAGGCGCTGGAGCGTAAAGAAAATCACTCTTTGCTTGAAAAGACCTGGAAAGATATGCTTGGTTATGCTGTCAGGATACAATTTGTGGTTTCTCCCGACATTGACCCTCCTATACCCGCGCGCGAGGAAGCGGACCCCTTACTGCAGTCAGCCCTGGATACCTTTCAGGGAAGGGTGATAAGAAAAAGTTAAAATGAGCTATCCCGCCACAATAGAAAAACTGATTCAGGAATTAACCAAGCTTCCCGGAATCGGAAGAAGAAGCGCCGAGAGGATTGTTTTTCATCTCTTAAATAATGCTTCTAAGGACGATATCTCGCTTTTGTCTCAGAGATTGTCGGAATTAAAAGACAAGGTGCGCCTATGCGGCAGGTGCCACAACTTAAGCGAGCAGGAAGAATGCCCGATATGCGTAAACCCCGGGCGCGACAGGAGCATACTCTGCGTGGTGGAAAGGCCCAATGACGTTACCTCAATCGAGAGGACCGGAACCTTTAACGGATTATACCATGTGCTTCTGGGGGCCATCGCTCCGCTTGAGGGCAAGGGCCCTGCCGACCTGAAGATGGACTCCCTGGTTAACAGAATACAGCAGGAAAATATCCGGGAGGTGATTATCGCCACCGACTCCGACACCGAAGGCGAAACCACCGCTCTCTACCTGACTAAACTGCTTAAGCCATTAGAGGTGAACATAACCCGCATCGGCCTGGGCCTTCCCGTAGGCTCAAATTTAGAATACGCAGATTCTGCTACGCTTAGCAAAGCCCTGGAATCCCGCCGCGCGATTTAATTTCCTTAATCCATGATTACAATTGTTAACCTTTCCAAATATTACGGCAAGAAAGTCCTCTTTGAGAACGTTTCCTTAGGCATAAACCGCCAGGAAAAAGTCGGGCTCATCGGCCCTAACGGCGCCGGTAAAAGCACCCTTTTTTCTCTTATCCTGCAGGAGGTGGAGCCGTCCGCTGGCAGCGTGCAGGTGCAGAGAAACATCCGCATCGGCCACCTGGCGCAGGAGTCAAGCTTCAAGTCCGAGAGGACGGTCCTTTCGGAATTGACCGAGGGCGACTCCGTAATCCAGGGGTTAAAAAAAGAGAAGGAGGACCTGGAGGAGAAAAACCGGGCGGACACCAGGCATTACGGCGAAATCCTGCACCGGCTGGAGGCCTCCGGATATTTTGAGTTAGAGCATAAGGCAAAAAAGATACTTATGGGTTTGGGTTTTAAGGAGAGGGATTTTACCCGTCCCATCACTCAGATGAGCGGAGGCTGGCAGATGCGCACCCTCCTGGCCAAGCTGCTTACCTTTTCCTACGACCTTCTCCTGCTGGATGAGCCTACAAATTACCTGGACTTAAATGCCGCGCTCTGGCTGAAAGGGTTTCTCGCCGATTACGAAGGCGCCTTTATTATGATTTCCCACGATAAGGCGTTTTTGACCGAGGTAACTAACTATACCCTTATCCTTGAAAACGGCTCAATCGCCAAAGTCAAGGGTAATTATGAACAATACGAGAGGATAAAAGAAGAAAAGAGGACCTATTTAACCCGGCAGTTTAAGGAGCAGGATAAAAAAAGGATTCAGCTGCAAAAATTCGT
>SCPY01000075.1 GCA_004299495.1 bacterium
TAAAAATAAAAATTACCGCTTCAATAAAGGCAAACATTCCGAAATCCTTAAACACAATCGCCCAGGGAAGCAGAAATACCGCCTCCACGTCAAAGATGACAAATGCCAGCGCGAAAGTATAATAGCGGACATTATACTGCACAAAGCTGGTGCCGGTGGTAAATTCTCCGCATTCATAAGGGATGAGTTTTTCTTTGGTGGGCTTGGACGGCCTTAAAATCCAGGAGGTGATGAAGGACGCCAGGACAAACACAATCCCCGCGGCAAGAAACAAGAGCGCATAACTGTAATCGTTAATTAGCACGGTCGGGTTTATTCTGCTAAACTCGGCAAGCAATCCAAAAGCAGCGTTGCCTTATTCTTAATCACTTCCAGGAAACCTTTTCCTTTAGAGCGGAAAACCTTTGTTTTTCCCGCGCTTTCTCTTAAGGTTATGTTTCCCCTGGCGATATCGGTAATCAATGGGGCGTGGTTAGCCCAAACTCCAAAATATCCTAATGACGAAGGAGCGATTAAGGAAGTTATCGCGCCTTGATATACCGCCTGTTCGGGAGTAATGATATGTATCTGAAACGGCTTATCCACTTAACCCTGCTTCTTTAACTGTTCCGCTTTAGAAAGAACATCCTCAATGGTTCCGGCCATATAAAACGCCTGTTCCGGCAGGGCGTCTAATTGCCCGCCTAAGATCATTTGGAAACCCTTGATGGTGTCTTTAAGCTTAACGTATTTGCCCTTCATCCCGGTAAACGCCTCGGCCACAAAGAACGGCTGGGAGAAAAACTTCTGGATTTTCCTGGCGCGATAGACAATAAGCTTATCTTCCTCGGAAAGCTCATCAATGCCCAGGATAGATATAATATCGCGCAGTTCCTTATAGCGCTGTAAGATTTTCTGCACGCTTACCGCCACATCATAATGCTCGCTTCCGATGATTCGCGGGTCAAGGATCCTGGAGGTGGAATCCAGAGGGTCAACCGCCGGATAAATCCCTAATTCCGCGATCTGGCGCGACAAGACCGCCTTGGCATCTAGATGGGCGAAGGTTGCCACTATCGCCGGGTCAGTCAAGTCATCCGCCGGGACATAGACCGCCTGCACCGAAGTGATGGAGCCGTTTTTAGTAGAGGTAATTCTTTCCTCTAACATCGCGATCTCCGTTGCCAGATTCGGCTGATATCCCACCGCGGAGGGCATACGGCCAAGAAGGGTGGAAACCTCTGAGCCTGCCTGGATATACCGGTAGATATTGTCAATAAACAAAAGCACGTCTTTTCTTTCCTGGTCGCGGAAGTATTCTGCCACCGTCAGCGCGGATAGCCCTATGCGCAGGCGCGCTCCCGGAGGCTCATTCATCTGCCCGAAAACAAGAGCGGTTTTGTTGGCTACGCCGGATTCATTTAACTCAAGCCAAAGCTCGTTTCCCTCTCTGGTCCTTTCGCCTACCCCGGCAAAAACCGAGACCCCGCCGTGCTCCTGGGCGATATTGCGGATAAGCTCCATAACAATGACGGTCTTACCCACCCCCGCCCCTCCGAACAGCCCCACTTTTCCTCCCCGGGGAAAAGGCGCCAGCAAATCAATGACCTTTAACCCGGTCTCAAGGATAGAAGTAATAGGCAGCTGTTCCTGAAAACTGGGGGAATCCCGGTGGATAGGCCCTCTTGTCTCAGGTGAAGGCAAAGCGCCTTTTCCGTCAATCGGCTCGCCCAAAACATTAAATATCCTGCCCAGGGTCTGGGGGCCTATGGGAACGGATATAGAGGCCTCGGTATCCTTTGCCTTCATCCCCCGCACTAAACCGTCAGTTGAGGAAAGGCCGACACAGCGCACTACCCCGTTACCCAGTATCTGCGCCACTTCCAAGGTCAAATTGATATTATTTTGCGGATACTCAATTTTTACCGCGTTTAAAAGATTAGGCACTTCCCGCTCCGGAAAACGGATATCCACTACCGGCCCGATAATCTGAATGACTTCTCCTTCTTTCATTTTTTACCCTCGCTATCCCTTCAGCGCCTCGGCGGAAGAAATAATCTCAATCAATTCCTTGGTAATGCCTGCCTGGCGGACTTTGTTGCGCAATAAAATCAAACCATCTAATAATTCTTCGGCGTTAGAGGTAGCTTCAGACATG
>SCPY01000076.1 GCA_004299495.1 bacterium
ATAAACAGAAAGCACATGGTTAAAAACACTAATGAGGTCGTGGCGCTCTATTTTGGGCTCTTTCATACCCGATAAGCTTAAAAGGCTTTCAATAACCGCGGTTGAATTTCTGACTTCGCCTTCTATGCGCTCGATATATTCCAGCACTTTCTTTTCCTTGGTTTCAAGCTTCATCCTAAGAAGATACGCGGAGCTGCTTATAACGTTAAGGGGATTGCGGATTTCATGGGATATACTTCCCGCAAGCTGGCCCAGCACCGCCAGGCGCTCCGCGACAATCAAATCTTCCTGAATCTTACGTAATTGGCGGGTGCGCTCTTCAACCATTTCTTCAAGGTGCTCGCGGTGCTTATGAAGCGCGCCTTCCGCCTGTTTCATCTTTTCCACCAATCTGGCATTATCCAGGGAGATGGCCGCTTCATAGGTGAATAATTTGGTTAACCCTATCCTGTCCGCGGTAAAAACTGAATCGGACAAGCGGTTTTCCAGATAAAGGATGCCGATAAGCTTATTCTGCTTGATTACCGGAAGGCAAAGCACCGACTTGAGCTTCATCTCCAGGACTTCGGGATTATCTTTGAACTCTCCCTTTTCCGAGGCATTCTCAAGAAGCACCATATCCTTGGTCCGGTGCACGTATCGGACGATCGCGTGGCATATATCTTTGGAATCTTCAAACTTTTGGTTCGGAGTCCGCACCAGCTCTTTTTCTCCGGCATGGCCTTCCGCGCAGACAACCAATCCGCCGTCTTCCTCCATAATCAAATATCCGTGCTGGGCGCCGGAACTTTCCAAAACCACATTCATAATCTTGTGTAAAATTACCTTCTCCTCTACTTCCAACGGAATAATAAGAGACGATTTCATCAAATAATTAATATCGATGTTGGGCAGGGTGGAAGGCAAGGCGGAAACAGAAGGCAAGGCCGTTGGCGCTTCTTCTTCAAAATATTCCGGAAATTTTTCTATCAGGATAAATTCCTTACGCTCCGCGCCGCATCTTTTATACAAGCGGGCCGCTTCTTTGAGAAATACCCCCGCGGCGCCTATGGATTTTTTACCTGCTTTCTCGCCGTTTTGGCCGCGCGAAGAATCTCCCTCAATCAGTTCGCCTAAGCGTTCATAGAGCTGCCCTTCTAAAAAGGTGTACCGGTTTTGGCAGGCAAGGGCTATGGCGTCGATATACAGGCCCCTTGCCGTCCTTCGGTCCGCGGTAACCATTTCCAGCTCCGCGCGCAGGAATGCCAGGTATGGCCCTAATAAAGGGCCCAAAGACGCCCAGGTTTCAACCTTTTTTATCAAAGGATTTATGTAAGAAAACAGCTCGTCTTTATCTTTATATTTAATTCCTCTCTGGTGGAGGCGAAGCGCGTTAAGCGCCAAAAAGACATGCCATTGGCGCTTGAGCACATTATCGGTCAATCCCGTCAGGTACTTCCTTACGCCCTGCAGATACTCCTCGGCCTTCTCGTATTCGCCGAAATAATAATGCGCAAGCCCCATGTGCACGAAATAACTGCCCGAGGCGGCTACATGATTATCTTTTTCCCAAAGCTTAAGCTTTTCCTCCATCGCTACGGGAACATAGCTTCTCTTCATCGGCTCTATCCAGCCGGCCTGCACCGCCTCCGCCAGGCGGATAGAAAAATATAGATGGTATTTCTTGGAAAATTCCAGGCACTCAACGGCGCAGGCTTCAATATCTTTAAAATCGCTCCCCTGCACCTGGAGGTTCCACATAAGCGGCCCGTAGGAAAGCCCCGCGTTATAGAGGTCGCCGGAGTTCTTGCCGCACTGAATGGATTTCAGGCAGTAACTGATGATTTCTTCGGGATGCCCCCTTGAATGCGCGTTACACCAAACAATCCCGTTCATGCCGCGCGTGGCGCCGAAGGTGTTCGGATATTTCGCGGACAAATTGCGCGCAAGGTCCTCGTACTTAAAGGCCTTTTCAAACTCCTCCTTCTCTCCCAGGCACAACCCCATAATACTGAAAGAGTAAATAACCGACTCATCCATACCGCCGGCCAGGCAATGCTGGGTGGACTGCGCCGCGGAAAGATAAAGCTGAGGCACAAGGCCTGACATATACAGGTCCGGAATGAGCTCGCTGTAGAAAGCCAATTCTATCTTGTTCTTCCTGTCCTTGGTAAACTGCATATTAAGGATGGCATCCCAGACGTCTATATTCTTGGATTCTATCTCGGCCATCAACCGTTCCCTTTTTGCCTCTGCCTGCGCGGGGTCGCTCGGGATTGATTTGTCGAAATAGGCCAGGCCGCGGTTTGCGGTTTCAATGGCCTTGATAAAATTCCCGATGGAAGACAACGATGTAGTCTGCTCTGCCAATGCCTCGGCTTTATCCAGGTCTGTTTTTGCCCTGTCGAGCAGCTGATTAAGCAATTGTTCCGAACCTTTATAGTTGCCGCACATAAGCTCGGTTTTTGCTGATTTTTGATAAATCTTAAAGGCCTTTTCATACTCTTTAGTCCAGCAGTCCTCAGGCAGGCTCTCCCTTGCCAGCCTAAAGTATTCGTTAGCCGCTTCCGTAGCCAGCGCGTCCAGGGCCTTGTTTCCCGCGTGATAATTTATGTCCGACAGCCTATAGGCGAACTTTGCGTCCAATTCCTTGGGCCTGCCCAGGTTTAAATGGGCCGCCATGGAAAAAAGATTAAATATATTATCGAAGTGTTCCAATTCCGCTCCCTCAGGAATACTTGATAACAGGTGCCCGCCTATTGTCCAGTGTATCTGGCGCCGCCTCTCTTTATCTATGGCGCTCAACACCGCCTCCTGCACGCGGTCGTGCACAAACTGCAAGTCATCCCTGCTTTCCATTATAAGCCCCTGGGTAAGAGCGGCTTTTAAGGTCTCAAAGGCGTTCAATAAAGTTATCTCCTTGACCATTGAAATCTCAGTGGGAGAAAAACGGTTTCCCATGCAGGCGCAGTATTCAAGAAGCTCAATGGTAAGGGGGGGAAGCTTTTTGACCTTGGCGCTAAAAAGCGCCACTACCGTAGGCGGCATATTTGATTCCCGTATCTTGTTGATATTCCATTGCCAGTTCCTCTTTTCATCAAGGAAAAGCAGGTTTTCATTGTTAAGATAGGAGAGTATCTCGCTTACGAACAGTGGGTTTCCCTCCGAAAGGTCTGCGATGAAATTGGAAAGCTCCTTGGTCTGAGAAAGGGGCGAATCCAGGATATAGGAAACCATCTCATGGCAGTGCTCGGGCTTTAACGGCCCGAGCCTGGCTTCCTTGAGCGGACCTTTATTCTCATGGATATCGTTGATGAGCCGGGTAAGCGGATGCGCCGGGCTTACCTCGTTATGGCGGTACGCCCCTATAAAAAAGAGGTATTTATAGTCATTATAATTGGCGAAGAGGCTTTCTAAGAAATCAAAGGTCGCTATATCGCACCACTGAAGGTCATCGATGAAAAGGGTAAGCGGGCTTTCCTCGCTGGCAAGGCAGGCCAGAAATTTTCCGAAAAGGTCGTTAAAGCGGTTTCTGGCTTCTACCGGCGGGAGAGGCTTGGCTTCAGGCTGAGGCCCCAGCAATACCTCTAATTCGGGGACGACATCGGTTATTACCCTGCCGTTACTGCCCAAGGCGGCGAGGATTCTTTGCTTCCAGACATCTACCCTTTCGTCGCTCTCTGTCAGAAATGTCCTGATTAAATTGCGCAGGCTCTGGATAAGGGCGCTATAGGGAATGTTTTTCTGATAAAGGTCAAATTTTCCCGAGGAAAAATAACCCCGGCGCTTGACAATCGGCCTTTGAAGCTCCTGTATCAGACGGGTTTTCCCTATACCGGGCAGGCCCGATATGAAGAGAGAGCGGAATAACCCCCTGGACGCCTGATCGTATTCGTCCAAGATTAATTTTGCCTCGTCGTCGCGGCCGACCATCTTTGATATGAAGGTAACCCGCCGCGTATAATCATATACCCCCAGAGGAAATTCTGAGACAACCCCTTCGTCAGAATATTCGTTGCGGCACTGCACAAGGTCGGCAAGCAGCCCGGAGCCGCTTTGGTAACGTTTCTCGGGCTGCTTCAGTACGAGTTTAGCGATTATCTTGCCTAAGGTGCGCGGGATTTCAGGGTTTAATTCGCTGGCATACGGCGCCTCTTCCGCCAGATGGGAATGAATCAACTCCAGCGGGTCAAGCGAAAAGAAGGGAAGCTTACCGGTCAGAAGCTCGTAGAAAATGATGCCCAGGGTGTAAAGGTCAGAGGCAAAATCCACCCTGTGATTTATGCGCCCGGTCTGCTCAGGAGAGGTATACGCCAGGGTCCCGGCGACAAATGAACGGTCGTAAATAAAGTGGCTGACCTCACGGACATCAATAGAAGAGATAAAGTCAACCAGGCGGATATCAAGGCTTTTGGGGTGTATTAAAATGTTATGCGGCTTCAGGCCGCCGTAGATTATGCCTCCCTCATGAATTTTATTAATCGCCTGGGTCAGAAGGCAGCTTACGGTAAAGAAATCTTTTAAAGAAATCTTACCCTGCGACGCGGCCCATTCATCGAGGGGAATTCCTTCAAAATATTCCCGCGTAATGAATTGAGTCTCCCCTATCACCTCAAAGGAAATAGGCCTTATGAGCATAGGGTCGTTTAACACCTTAAGGCGCTCTATCCGTTGGTGAAAGTGAAGTTTTTGATGTTCCGGAAGGTATCCTACCTTTAGGATCTTTAGGACCAAGGCCTTTTCGGGGTCTTTCTTATAGAAAGACTTATAGACAATTGACTGCGCGCCTTCTCCTAATTTTTGGGTAAGCTCGTAATAAGGAATTGTTATCTTGGCCTGGCTATCCATAATCCTCTTAGAAGCTGGTTTATGCTCATTTATCTCTTACTTAAAATATACCATATATTTACGGCATGTTCAAGGAAGAATCAGAGAATGACAAAGAGGCTATAGGCAAAGAATGCACCCTCACAATCGCAACTTCCCATGAAAAGGATTTACTAAAGAAACTTTTCAGGATTCGGGATGCGGCATGGCCAAAGACGCCCATAGGCGTTTCTTTGAGCCATTATTTATAACTAATGAGGAAAAGACGGCGAGTCACTTCGTCAGGCGCACATAGATGCTTGAGGCAAGCTCCTTGTCAATGGCAAATTGGGACTGGCCCAATTGCAGGACATAGGAAGGAAATTTTTGTAAGAGCGAAATAGACATTCCCGGAAGCACGCCTATACTCATCAGCTTTTGCATCTGGGAATTGTCTTTGGCATGCAGATAGGCAACCTCACCCCGGTTCTTTATTTCTAATTCCGAAAGCGTGGAGATAAATTTCATCAGCTGCTTTTTCTCCTTTTCCTGACAGCACCTTCCGGGGGGAATTGGCTTTCCGTGCGGGCAAACCTTAGGGTGGCCGAGGGTAGTGCATACGCTATCCTCTAAGCCCTCGTGCAATAAATGCTCAAACTTACAGCTGGCTTCATTGATAACCTGCTTCTTGACATCCAGGATATCCGCCATCAAACGCTCAGCCAGACGGTGGCGCCTGAGGGCGGCCCGGGCCTCAAGCTTACCTTTTTCAAGAAGATGGATATGCCCGGCATCGCGCCGGATAAAGCCGAGTTTCGCTAATTCCTCTATGGCCGGGTCGTCACGCACCGCGCCCAGCTCCAGAGGTTTTTTCCCTTGTTCTTCAAGCTGAATCGCTAAGGCCTCTAATATTTCTTCGGCATGTTCTGATAACATCTCATTCTCCTTGCTTTATGTTAATTATAAAACTATATGAAATAAATTCAAAATAATATTTAGTAAATACCCGACGCCAAAAGAAAAAAACAATATAAATATTGACATCGCGATGCCCATCCTTATGCCCCGCTCTTTCACATTCATCAGCAATTGGGCGATGCAGGGCAAAAACAGGGTGAGCGTTACGCAGGCAACCACCAACTGATTGCCGGACAAAAGGCCTTCTTTTTTGAGGTCATATAATCCAGCCGCCCCGTAATCCCTGCGGAAAAATCCGAATAAAAAGGCAACCGCGGCTTTAAGCGGCAGGCCTAACCAGGAAATGGGATGCTCTAAAATCTTCACAAAGAAGCCGAAAATCCCGGTAATCTGGCCCAGCCAGATAAGAAGCGAAGCAAAGATAAATAAGGGGAGTATCTCTTTAAAATACCATTTAAGCCGGCTGTAGGTTTTGCGCAGGATATTGGATAATTGAGGAAGGCGCAGCGGAGGTATTTCCATATAAAATGTAGGCAGTTCCCCTGGCATAATCTTTGACGCCAGAAATCCGACGAGCAAAAAAACAAGAATGATTACCCCAAGCCAGACGATTAAACCTAAAGGCCTTCCCTCTAAAAGCGCCAGGATTACCCCCATCTGCGCTGAACAGGGAATCGCCAAAGCCAATAACAGAGTGGCAATAATTCTTTCTCTTTTTGTAGGCAGGGTACGTGTTACCATCGTAGCCATAGTATCACAACCAAAACCCAGTACCAGAGGAATTACCGCCCGGCCGGAAAGGCCTATTCTTTTAAAAAGCTGGTCAACGAGCATCGCCAGGCGCGGCAGATACCCTGTATCCTCCACAATGGCAAAGGCAAAAAAGAATGTGGCCACAATGGGCAGAATTATGGCAAAGGCATAGCGCACGCCCAGGGTAATTACGCCGTATTCGCCCACCAGCAAATCCTGCAAAAGTTTAAATGGCAGAGCGGAATTCACCAATTGGGTCACCCAGGGATTAATATAACTTCCAAAAACCCTATCCTCCAGAAAATCCACCAATACACCCGCGCCGAAGGTACCCACAAATTTATATAGCCCGTAGTAAAGGATACACAGGAGAATCGGCGCGCCGCTCCAGGGATTCATCATAATTCGGCTGATACGCTCTTGTAAACTCACGATTGGATTCTTGGCAAAGGCCATTACCCGCCCCGAAATCCGGCTTGCCTCCTGCTGACGCCTCAAGCTGACAATATAGTTGAGGGGCTGAGAATAGCTGTTTTTTGCCTCCTGGATAATTTTCCCTATCAAAGGAAAGCTATCCGGATCTCTTGACTTGACCAGCCTTAGAATCTCCTCGTCTTCCTGCAAAATCAGAAGGACAAGCGCGCGCTTGGTAATCCGGTAGTCTCCGGATTTCAATAATTCCTGGATTTTAGATATAAAAATCTCTAAGGTATCGCTGTAACCGATACCGCGCAAACGCGCGCTTTCGCTTTTTTTAAGATTTTGATTTTGCATGCTCTTCTATCCTGCCTCTTAATATATCCATTCCTTTGCCTGTAGTTGAAACCGCCTCTACCACAGGAACAGCCAATTCCTTTTCTAAATTCCGGCTATCAAGCTTCATCCCTGCCTTTTGCGCCTCATCCATAATGTTTAAGACCAAGATAACCGGCAAGCCCGCCTCTAAAAGCTGTAAGGTCAGGGGTAGCATCCGCTCTAAATTCCTGGCATCAATCACATGCAGGATTACCGCGGGCTGTTCATCTAACAAAATGGAACGGGCAACCCTCTCCTCCTCGGTAATAGAAAACAAGGAATACATCCCCGGGGTATCAATGACCTCAAACTCCTCCTCGCCGAACTTTGCCTTTCCCCGGGAAACCTCAACCGTGGTCCCGGGATAATTTGAGACCGTAGCGTAACTTCCGGTGAGATTATTAAACAATACCGATTTTCCCACGTTAGGCGAGCCGACTATGGCAATTTTACGCATATTCTTAAAGTCCGTTTCTTAATTTCTCAACCAGGGAAAGCGCCTTTCTTACCGCAGAGGCAGCGGCCCGGGATGAAATAGTTGCCTGGGTTACCGCGTCAATATCCCGGCCAATCGCCACATCGTCTTTTAAGGATTTGCCGCCAAACTGCCTCAGGAAAGACCTGCGTTTGATTTCAGAGCCAAAGAGGTCGCGGAATTCAATGACGTAAACCTCTAAAACCTCGCCCTGAGCGTCTATCCCCACCAAAAAAGTGATAGGCTTGATTTTTCCTTTTTCATTAAGCACCACCGCCCAGCCCAAAACCTCGCCATTTTTAAAGACGGCGTACGCCTCAAATTCCTGCTGGCCTACAGTATGGATTTCTCTCTTATATTCTTGACGGCTTGGAAAAATCTGCCTTATCGCATCTTCTACGCTGATATAAACATCGGCCGGGCAAGCAAAAGAGAGCAGAAATATCCAACCTGCCATAAAAAATACGCTTCTCTTTACCGGTATAGTTTTCATCTCCCCCCCCCCTGTCCGGACCATGCGCGGCCGGACAGGGATGAATATTTGAGGCGCCTCAAGATTAGAATCCGATTGCCATTGAAGCCATTACCCCGTCTTTGTCCCCGCGCTCTAAAACCTCGTTATCCGAGGCATTACGCTGGTATTCTAATTTGAAGACCCAGCTTTCAATAGGCCGATAATTCAGCCCAAGGGTAAAACGCCTTTCTTTATTAGCGCCATTGCCGGTATCGCCGTCATCCGCGATATTTACCCAATCATAGCGGCTAACCAGGGTTAGCATAGGATCTTCAAAGCCTCTACCTAGAAAAGTATTATTCAAAAACTTTGGCCAGAAATGATACCGGGGCTCAATATAAAATCCGCGCATATATTTTGGAGCGGAAACCTCATCTCCCGCGACACTGTCATTATCATGGTCAACCAGCGCCCCATCTTCAAAATCCCAATACGCAAAATCACCGACTAATTCAAATGGTCCGTGTTTAAAGTTTACATCCGCAGCCACACCCAAAAGATCATCCCTTCCGTTTCGTGTCGCGGCTCCCGCCCGGCCGAATTTACCCTGATAGGCGCTCACTCCGAACTCAAGGTTTCTATTTAACCCTAACCCCAGGCGTCCCACAAAAGCCTTATTATTGTTTTCATCCGCTTCTATGGCGCCTTTGGTATTACGCATGCCGGTATCGGAAATATCCTCATCCAACCCGTTCACAATATATCCTTCATAATTAAGATAGGAATCGGGCAGCAATTTTAGCCCCAGAGATTCTCCTATATTAAATTCGCCAAATGCCCCAAAACCTGCCTCCATCCAGGTGGCGGAAGCTAAACGCCGCGCCACAATCGGCCTTTCAGTCAAATCCTGGATATCGGAATCGTGCAGAAGGTTGAATCTTCCGAACGGAACCAACACAATACCGCCTCTCAAATTTAACATATCGTTAATAAGATAGCTTGCCCATGCCTGCTCAACTTTCGCTTCACCGACATCAGAAGCATGCGGCCCGCCATGCTCAATCTCATACTCGCTGTAAAAAAGCAGCCGCTCGTGCGGCATCGCTCCTATGTTTAAGACAAATCTTGCCTGGTCAAAAGTAGAGTTTGAGTTTTCAAAATTTTCAAACTCGATATCGGCATAGCCGCCCACGCTCACGTTTCCGAAACCGGAAGGGTTTTTAATCAATAGCCCGCCTTTTCCAAAAGGCCCCGCGTAACGGCCCACATATTCCGCCTGAATAGATCTTTGTTCAATCTTTTTTTCCAAATCTTCCCGCGCAGTCTCCTGCTTCTTGCCAATCTCATCAATTTTTGCTTGCAGTTTTTGAATCTGCGCTTCGTAATCCTGGCGCAATGACTGAATCTGCTGTTTTAAATCTTCCAGGCTTTCATCCGCAAGAACAGGTTTTACTGCCAAGGACGCAAAACAAAAAGCCGTTAAGCCAATCAAAAATCTCCTTAACATCTTAAACTCCTTATTTAGTCCGTTATCTCCAGTCCTTCTGGTTGATTATGGATTAAGCCTTTATTTGCGCCTCTCCGCTATTCTCGGAGTCGGCAGTTACCTTCAGGCGGATTTTCTCCCGCTTTTCAACCGAAACAATACGCGCGTCCTGAACCCTGATGATAACTTCACCGAATTTCAGGCTCTTCACTAACGCGAATATGTCTTTAAGTGTAGTGTCGCTTATGCTCATTTTAAGATTTGCATTTCCGGCAATAACCAAAAATATCCATTTTGTGTTTTACCGCGTTAAATTTATATTTCAAAGCGAGCCTTTCCTGTAATTGCTCAATCTCTGGGTCAAAAACCTCAAAAAACCTGCCGCATTTAAGGCAAATCAGATGGTCATGGTGCTTATGGCCGTATTCATGCTCAAGGCGGCTTACCCTGTCGCCAAGGTCCACCTCCCTTGCCAGGCCAGCCTTTTGAATAAGTTTGAGGGTACGGTACACCGTGGCGTAGCCAATCTCAGGATTGCCGCGGCGTATGGCCCGATACAGGTCATCGCAGCTCATGTGCCTCTCCGTCTTCAAGAATGCCTCCAATATTTTAAGGCGCTGGCTGGTAATTTTAAGCTTCTCTTTCTTAAGCCCGTCCTTAAACAGCTCTATTTCCTTTTGCATATCAACCTTCCCTATAGTTAATGAAATTGAAAACCATTTTCAATTATACTTGAAAAAAAAGTTCTGTCAAGGTTTTTCTTGCGCTATGATAAAGTTATCCGGCCCTAGCGATAGATTGGTGAGGCCGGATAAGCTTTATCATAACTTGAGCATTTAAAAATAAACGCTCGCCCCTGTCAGCAGTTTATACTTTGTCTCCTCATGCTCCCCGCCTAAATTCTGATGCACGGGAACCGGAGCGCCCAGGAATACGGATAAGTTTCTGGCAATATTCACATTAAGCCCGGGGGTTACAAAAAGCGTTGTCCCGCCGCTGTCAAAAACCTTATCCTCTTCCCCGGAATGATCCCGGCCTACCCACTCGTTATTTAATTCTAAGCTCAAGCTTAAATTAGGATATTCTCCCGGCCGCCTTAAAGAAACTGACGAGCCCAGGCTAAAGCGCAGGATATCGCCTGCTTTAAAATCTTGAGAACCTTCACCCTTTAAGATATACTGGAAACTTCCGGACAGGGAAAATCTCCTCTGAAAACTTCTGGAGAGCGCGATGCCAAGCTCTCCGTCCCAGGATCCGCTTCCCGGCTGCTGCTCCGGAGCAAACTTATTTTGAGATTTATCCTTTAAGGAAGTTTCCCCTGTGGGAAATTTTACCCCGGCAATAAGCGCGGCCTCAAAATACTTCTTCCAAAACCTGTATTTTCCCATCAGGCTGGCATCGCCAAACCCGAACGCCCTTTCTTTACGTCCTATATTATCTTCGTCGTGGACTTGAGCCAGAGCGCTTGAAACATACGGCGCTATGAAATAAACATCCAGATCATCCATAACTCCGTAATCAAAATAAAGATGATAAGAATTTTCGTAACGTTTGCCGTGAATATCCCGGCCCTCCTCGTGAAGCATATGGGCATCTTCAGCCGGCATAGCGTTATAACGCGCGTATCCGTAAGTAAAACCGGCGGCAGAGCGGCCCTTTTGCATGGTTGAGGCGGTCGGCGAATTAAGCATCGCGCCGCTGGAAATGCTTTCTCCCTCCTCGGCCGTCATCGCGCCCGGCGAAACATAGCAGTAACTGCAGGCAAAAGAACGAAACGGAATCAGCATAATAGCCGATATTGTAAGGACTGCCTCTAAAATGCCTCTTTTTAAAAAAGAGGCGCTGAAATTCCACTGTTTACCACACATAGAAATTACTCCTTAATGAGCGCCTAATTTACGAAACACGAAGCGCAAAGTAAATCATAGGCACGATTAACCCCGGCGCGTAAGGCAAAGCTATCTGAGAAGATTTTGCCTTATCTCGCTAAATGGCTCGGACGCAATGTTTAAGAATGATTATGAAGGGAAAGATGCGATAAACCTGGGAGGCCTATCTAAGCGGCGATCAAGAAGTAAACAATAGCCCCGGCCTTTACTAAAGGAGAAAATCCCGGGGATTTCACGGAGAAAAATACCGGAGCAGGAAATCAGGCAAAACTCTTTAGGATATGAAGAAGAAGCGCTTTTATCTTCCGGAAGGCCGCAGTTGAGGGCATTTAATAGGGAATAACTTTTATTGGCAAGAGTTTTACTTAGCTGAAACGGTTTCTTGGAGTGGCAGGGGCTCGCGGAAACATCGCCCTCTGCGCCAGGCGTTAATCGCCGCTTATTCAAGCGGCATATCCTGTTGCCATGTTTACATCCGCATACAATCGAATCCTTACAACAACAGCCATGAGATAAGGAATTACCCTTAAAAAGCTCAAAAGGAACATCGGCCGCATGAATAAAGAAAAGCCCTGCTAATAGTGCGCCAAGGATGCGGTTCATCTTTAAATGAGAATCTTTAAGCTAAACCCTTAAGAATATACATCAACGCGATCCCGAATACAAAAAATGCCAGAGAAAAAATTGATTTCTTAAGATTAGCCTCTTTGTGAATCTCGGGGACGAGGTCGGCGCTGGCGATATAGATAAACCCGCCAGCGGTAAGCGCAAGCAGAATATAGGAAAACCCGGCGATGCGGTTAGAAAGGAAATATCCGGCGAGGGCGCCTCCAAAGGCGGCCAGGGCGGAGAGGAAGTTACAAAATAGCGCCTTTCGTTTACTGAAGCCTCCGTAAACTAAGACTCCGAAATCTCCTAACTCCTGGGGTATCTCATGAACAATCACCATAATCGTGGTGAAGACACCCAGGGAAACAGAACTGGCAAAACCCGCGGCAATCACCATCCCGTCCATAAAATTATGCAGGCCGTCTCCGATAAGGTTAAGATAGGTAAAGGCGTGAACGCCGCAGACGCCGTCGTGGCAATGGTGCCAGAAAAGATATTTTTCCAGGATAAAAAATAAAACAAAGCCGACGGTAACAACGGTAAAAACCTTTGCCGGATCAGTTTTTTCTATTGCCTCGGGAATAAGATGCAGAAACGCGCCCCCAAGCAATGCCCCGGCGGAAAAAGCAATCAGGAAGAAAAGAATGGCCTTAAGAAATCTTTCCTGAATCGATAAGGTAACCACACCTATTAAAGAAACAATGCTTACAATAAAGGTGCTGATCAGGATCAAGAAAAGATGCATAAATTTTAGCCTGCCGGATAAACAGCGCTCTAGCCTAAATTCGGCTTTCTGCCTTTGTTGGCTTTTTTGGAACGCCAGTTAAGCTTTCCCCTTCTTTTGCGTTTGCCCATTTGAGAGTTCTCCTTAATAATAAAAGCCTATCCGAATCAAGATAGCTTAATCGATTTTTCCTTCTTTAATTTCTGAGTTATTATATCCTGCCCGCCCCTAAAAATCAATAACTATTGACAAGGCTGATTTTTATATTTATACTGATAACATAAACCAAGGGAGGAACAATGAAAAAGCTTATTCCATTATCATTAATATTGGCGTTCGCTTTGACCGGCTGTACCACCACCCAAAAAGGAGCCGCGGTAGGCGGATTAGGTGGCGCGGCGCTCGGAGGTATTATCGGCCATCAGTCAGGCCACGGAGCTGAAGGAGCGGTAATCGGGGGCGCTGTAGGGGCAATTTCAGGGGCACTGGTAGGCGAAAAGTTAGATAAGAAGTTCTGCCCTGTCTGCGGCGCGGAATACACCGCGGATGTAAAATACTGCTCCAAGGACGGTACTGAGTTAAAGTTTAAGCAGAAATAAGCCGCTTAAAAAATCTAAAAAAGCCAGGTATCGGCAAAATACCTGGCTTTTTTATTGGGGGCCGGCTTTTTGCAGGCGCAGGACCCGCGTCGCTTCTAAAATAAGGGCGAGGCTTAAGACTAAAAGCAAGATTCCGCATACGGCTGCCAGAATAGTATCCGCGGCAAAAGAAACTCCGCGGGCTACGCCAGGCAATGATTTCATAAAAGGGATAATCATGGTAACTAAAGACCACATGGTTACGGCAAACATAAACACCATAGGCGCAATCGTATACCACGGCCTCCTGCCTAAATGAATAAGCCATACGGAAATCCCCAGTAAAATCAGGCTGGCAAGCAATTGGTTGCTGGCGCCGAAAACCGGCCAGGCAGCCATATAGCCTTTTTCCTTAGAGGCCATCAAAAAAACAAAAGGCACAAACACGCTGATGAGGCCGGCAAGCACACTCCCCCTTCTTGAATGCCATCCGGTTAGTTCCTGGAAGATGTAGCGCGCAAGGCGCGTGCAGACATCAAGCGTATCATAGACAAAGGTAGAAAACGCCAGGAGGGCGAAGACAAGCGCGGCACCGTATGGCACGGAAAGCATCCCTAAATAGCGGGCGATTCCGTCGGCATAGATAAGGTTAGGGTCGGATTTTAAAAGGGCGCTGTCCTTCGGC
>SCPY01000077.1 GCA_004299495.1 bacterium
GCGAAATCGGCAAGGCCTATTATTCCCGCGGTCAATATGGCGACGCGCTCCACGAGTTTAACAAGGCATTAATCGCCGACCCCTATAACGCGATGGCAAAGGAATACATCGCCAAAATAACCGGCAGGCCGAAAGCAGTCTGGGATCAGGTCTTAGATAAGCTGGAGGCCGGTGAGCAGATGAAGGTTGCCGGAGCCGCCGGAGGAACGGTTACCGCTCTAAAGCAGGAACCGCCCCCCAAGAAAGAGGCCGCGGCAGAAGAAAATAAGGAAGCGCCGGGGATCAAGGTTTCCGGGGCATACCAACTTGCCGCCGGCGGGGCCTCAGACGGCTTTGAGTGGAAGAGGGCTAACGGCAATCTTAACGAAAAGGATTACCACATTTTATCGGACGCGGCGCTGAATAACCGCCAGAATACCTTTGACCACCGTATATTTGACCGGCTGACGCTCAATCTTGACACCCAAAACCCCAAAGGTTTTAACGCGCACACCAGCATTGTCATTGACCCCTGGAGCTTTACAGGCAAATCCGACAAGTTTACCCTTACCAGCTTTGACGGCACCGATACCGCGGAATTAGAATTAAAATATTGGTCAAATACCGGGCGTACCTTTAATGAGGTGGTTTTTACTCCCGGTAACGGCGATTCGGTCGGCCTTCCCGAGATTAAGGTTAAGGATGATAAAACCTCAGCCGTCAGCGCGGGAACGGCGTTCGGAGGGACATTCAACATACCCTCAGTAAAAATCCACCGCGAATTTCAGCCGATAAGGGAATTGTGGGTTGATTATGAATCCGATAACAGCAAATTAAGATTGTTTCCGATGGGCTACAGCGATCAGGCCCTTACCAGCGATGATCCCCTGGCTCTTTCTAATCATCATATTTACTGGGAGGAAAGCCCCTGGATTTTACGCTGGAGGCCGGGGCAGGTAAACAACGGCGGTTCTGACCCTTCCGCGGATGACTTTACTCAAGGCAAATGGGATGATTCCCTGGCCTTTTCTACCCGCGACAGCGATCTTACCCGGTTGACCGCCTTAAGAGGCATAGCTCTTGCCTGGGCTCCAGCTGACGATACTTCCCTTAAAATAACCGGTGCCTCCCCTAAAGGGCTCTGGCAGGATTATGACAGCTTTGATAATTTCCCCGCGGCGATGCGCTTTAAGCAGGGCCTGGGAGATATGTTACAGATAGGCAGCACCTATACCTTTCGTATGGGCTTAAATGAAGCGGAAAATAACAAGAAAGACGCGGCCAACCATACCTGGGGAATGGATTTTGATTTTAGCCCTGTTGCCGGAGCCAAGCTTCAGGCAGAGGTGGCTGCCTCGCGTTCCCAGCAGGACTTGACTTCTTCTTTTACCACCGAAAAGAGAGGCTTGGTGTATCATATTGCCTTGATTGGCTCTCCGGAAAAAGATATCCTTGGCTCTAACTACAATGAGATAAAGCCGAAAGAGCAGGATAGCTATTTTCTGAAAGCGCGCCTGCAGTTTACTCATATGGATGAAGATTTTGAGCCAGCCTTGGCGAGTTACCGGGAGACCCGCGACGACCAATTCTGGAGCCGGCATATCCATTTCCGTAAGCCTTTTAAGTATTTTCTATCGGATGCCGGGCCTGATAAATCGCCTTTGGGCTGGGATGATATCGCGCCTTTTGCCATCGGGGACGGCATTGATACCGGAAGGGATGTATTCGGTTTGCGCGTAGAGGGCTCATACCTTGAGCGTAAACTGGATGAACTGTTTGATGTGAGAAATGTCCACCGCGCGAACGGGAAATACCTGGAGAATGTGGCGCGATCCGAGACCACCTATAAGCCCACGCAAAAACTTACCGCTAAATTACTGGCGATTTATCATAATGTCCATCAGACCTATGGCATCAAAGATCCATTTTTGGTGGATTCCCAGACCGACAGGGCCTTTGACAATCTGATTATGCCTGATAGTAAAAGCCCTTCAATGAAAACCTTTTCTCTGGGTGCCAACTACGATTTCTTTGGCTGGGCATCGCTTTACGGCGTGTGGGAATATTCCAATGACATCAATGCCGCTTACGACGGTTTCCCCCGCGGCGTACTGAATAGCTCAAGTTTTGAGACCTTCAGCGTTTATGATAAAATCTTTCGCCGTCAAACCGCGTTTGTGTATGGCCAATCCTACTTTCCTTTGCCTCCCTACCCTTTCAATAATACGTATAAGGCGGGATTGACTTTGCGCCCTTTTAAGAAGTGGGAGATATTCCTGGATTTTACCCGCAATGAGTTTGAGTATGCCGGGCAGATTTCCGATGATATTAATCACGCCGGGATTGAGCTGGGTTATCAGGCCACCGATAAATTAGGATTTTTCGCGAAGTATGTTTATAGCCAGATCAACGATTTAATATTGATCAATAACGGCCAGGATGTCATTTATGACAACCA
>SCPY01000078.1 GCA_004299495.1 bacterium
CGAATTTTTCCTGCATTGCCGGGACGATTTCTTTTCTGTACTTTTCCAATAATCTGGGCGTCATATCGTTTGTTTGCATTTCCTGCAAAATCTGGTTTTTGTGTTATCTTTGGCGGCCTGGTATCCGATTCTTACCGGACGGTTACAATTCTTGCATAAAAGCATAATATTGGAAAGGGAAACAGGCCTTTCGGTTTGAATAATCCCGCCCTGTTGATTTTCCTTGCTGCGGCGGATATGTTTTTTCGCTAGATTTACCCCTTCCACGAGAGCCAAGGAGGCCTCCCGGCCTATCCGCAAGACCTTGCCGGTTTTGCCTTTATCTTTACCCGAAGTAACCATCACTATGTCGTTCTTTTTTATACGAAACATTTTAAATGACTTCCGGAGCCAAAGAAACAATCTTCATAAAGTTCCTCTCGCGCAATTCCCGCGCCACAGGGCCGAACACGCGGGTTCCTTTTGGATTTCCTTGAACGTCAATAATCACCGCGGCATTGCGGTCAAACCTGACATATGAACCGTCAGGGCGCCTGATGGCTTTCTTGGTGCGCACAATTACCGCCTTTGCCTTCTCGCCGCGCTTTACCGCGGCATTAGGGACCGACTCCTTTATGTTTATGGTAACGGTGTCGGCAATATTGGCAAAACTGCAATTCTTCTTTCCCAGAACACCGATAAAAGAAGCCTTCTTCGCGCCCGTGTTATCCGCGATATCTAAAATTGTTTTTAAAAAAATCATCTCTTCTATGCCTTTTTAAGCACTTCCAGGAGCCGCCACCTTTTTTCTTTGGATAAAGGGCGGGTTTCCATAATCTTTACCGTATCGCCTGTTTTAGCGCTGCTACTTTCGTCGTGCGCCTTGAATTTTTTATACCTGCGGATAGTTTTCTTATAGAGGGGATGCCGGGTGGACCTTTCCACCTTTACCACGATGGTTTTCTGCATCTTGTCGCTCACCACAACTCCGGTCCTGGTTTTTCTTCTTGTCTTATCCATATTTTTTCCTTACGCCTTCTACCTTGCCTTGGCCAGCCTTAATGCTGTCTTAATCCTGGCAATATCCTTCTTGAGCACGCTAAAGGTATGAGGCTTTTCTACGCGGCCGGCGTAGCGTTGATAATTCAGCTTATGAAGCTGCTCCTTGAGATTCCTCTCTTTATCCAGCAGCTCCTGCGCGCTTAAACCGCTTATCTCTTTATATTTCATCTCTAATGCGACCTTTTCACAAACTTTGCCGTAAACGGCAATTTATAAACGCACATCCGAAATGCCTCTTGAGCGAGCGCCTCGGGAACGCCTCCCAATTCCACAATAATCTTGCCTCTTTTTACCACCGCTACCCAATGGTCAAGATCTCCCTTGCCCTTGCCCATGCGCGTTTCCGCGGGCTTCTTTGTCACCGATTTATCGGGAAAGACGCGCAGCCACATTTTTCCCCCGCCATGAAGCCGGCGGGCCAAAACCACGCGGATTGCCTCAATCTGGGTATTCTTTAACCATCCGCTCTCTAAGGCCTTAAGCGCGTACTCGCCGAACGCAATTCTGTTCCCGCACACCGCTATCCCCTTACGGCTGCCCCTTTGGG
>SCPY01000079.1 GCA_004299495.1 bacterium
GAAGGGGTCAAAGAGCGACTGGGGCAGGAAAGCGATATAGGTAAGGGCGCCTATGGTGATTAACGGGGCTGTCTCACCCGCTGCCCGGGACATCGCCAGGATGATCCCGGTCATAATGTTGCCCAGCGCCGCGGGGAGCACCTGCAGATATACCGTTTGCCACTTAGTCGCCCCCACGGCGTAGGATGCCTCCCGAATGGAAAAGGGTATTGCCCGAAGCGCCTCCCGCGTGGAAAGAATGATTACCGGTAAGACTAAAATGGCTAAAGTAAGCCCGCCGGCCAGGACGCTCCTGTCCAGATTAAACCAGCGCACAAAAAGCCCTAAACCCAGCAGGCCGAAGATTACCGACGGCACTCCGGCAAGGTTGGCAATACTTATCTCAATTAAAGCGGTGAGCCTGTTCTTGGGGGCGTATTCTTCAAGATAGATGCCTGAGCCTATTCCTAAAGGAAGCGCGGTCAGCGCCGTAACCGCCATAATCCAAACCGTACCCACCCAGGCCGAAAGTATCCCCGCGGCTTCCGGCTTACGGGATGGAAAGCTGGTGAAAAAATGCTTGTCCAGCCTTGAGGCTCCGTCCAAAAGCACATCAATAAACAGGGCCAGAAGCACCAAGACCCCAAACAGTGTGGCCAGGATGCCCAGCGCCTTAAACAGCCCGTCCATCCTCTTATTGATTATTTTCCTATTCATATACCTGTTGAAAATGCTTTCTTAATTTATAACTTACGATATTCAAGAAATATGTCATCACAAACAAAAACATCCCGCAGGCAAAGATAGTGCGGTATTCCAGGCTGCCGTGGGGAGTATCGCCTAAACTCACCTGGACAATATAGGCGGTAATCGTCTCAATGGGAACCAGCGGGTTTAGGGTCAGCCTTGGCTGCTGCCCGGCGGCAATGGCCACAATCATTGTCTCGCCCACTGCCCGGGATACGGCCAAAACGCAGGCCGCGCACACGCCGGAAAAAGCGGCAGGCAGGACTATCCTTAAAGATACCTGCATCCGGCTTGAACCTAAGGCATACCCCGCCTCGCGCAGGCCCATAGGCACGGCGTGAAAGGCGTCTTCGCTTAAGGATGAAATCAGGGGGATAATCATCACCCCCATCACCAGGCCGCTGGAAAGAGAATTAAACCCGCTCATCCCGGGGATACATTTCCTCAATAAGGGAGTAACAAACAAAAGCGCGAAGTAACCATATACCACCGTGGGGATTGCCGCCAATATCTCCATTACCGGCTTTATGATATCCCTGGACTTTTCCGAGGCGTACTCGCTTAAATACGCCGCGCTTATCAGCCCGGCAGGAAGCGCGATAAGCATCGCGATCGCGGTAGTCAGAAGCGTCCCGCACAAAAGCGGCAGGATGCCAAAGTGCTTCTTGACAAAAAGCGGCGTCCACTGGGTGTCCGTGAAAAACTCTAAAGGGGATACCTCCCTAAAGAAGGCAAAAGCCTCAAAAGACAAAACTGCGATAATCCCCAGGGTGGCGAATATGGAAACTAAGCTAAAGAGAAAAAGCAGTTTCTCAATCAGATATTCCTTTAATTTTTGAAACCCTTTTTTCCTGAACATATCTTTAAGCTATTTCTGGCGCTTCAGCAAATCCTCTATCTTTACCCCTATGGCCGCGCCCTTGCCGCCAAAGACAGAGCCTTTGACCCGGTTCTTAAAACGCTCCAAGGCCGCCTGATATGCCGCATCCGGCAAAGGGATATAGCCTACTTCCTTAACTAATTGCGCGGCATGCTTAAGGTAAAACTCCACAAACTTTACCACCTCTTCCTTTTGGGCCGCCTTTACGCTCACATAGATGAATATGGGCCGAGCCAAAGGCTGATAGGTGGAGTCCATTACCGTCTCCATCGCCGGCGCTACCGGCCCTTTACCGTTAGCCTCATTTTGATCATCAATAGGAACGAGCTTAAGCTTATCCTTATTCTGCTCATAGTAGGCCAGGCCAAAATAGCCTAAGCCGCTGGCTTCCGAAGAGACTCCCTCCACCAGGACATTATCGTCTTCGCTGGCGGTATAGTCTCCGCGGCTGGAGCCGGATTTGCCGCAGATTGCCTCGGTAAAATAATCAAATGTCCCCGAGTCTGTCCCGGCGCCGTAGAGGCGCAATTCCGTATCCGGAAAACCCGCGCGTATATGGCTCCATTTGGTAACCATCTCCTGGGCGTCCGGCTCCCACATCTTCTTTAATTCCCTGACCGTGAGATGGTTAACCCAGGTATTCCGCGGGTTAACCACTACCGCCAGCCCGTCATAAGCCACCGGAAGCTCTATGTATTCAATATTATTCTCTCTTGCTAAATCCACTTCTTTGGGTTTTATCGGCCGGGAGGCATCGCTTATGTCAGTCTCGCCCCTGCCAAATCTTTTAAACCCTCCTCCGGTGCCGGAGATTCCCACCATAACCTTGATGCCGCTATTGGCCTTCTGGAATTCCTCGGCCACGGCCTCAGTGATGGGAAACACCGTGCTTGAGCCGTCCACCTTGATTAATTTCGCGGCATAGGCCTGATTAATCCAGGCAACTACCGCTATTGCCGCGATACAAAATATTCTTTTCATTGTTTACCCTCCATTATTGACCTAAGGTCAAAATTTAAAATTTAAATCCGCCTGGAAGAGATTCTCGGTCTTTGCCGCGGTATCCGCATGGGTAGTGGTTAAGTCCGTGCGATAATAGTCCAAATCCAAGCTCCAATTCTTGCCTAAACCATAGGTAAAAAGTATTTCATTACCCCTGATTCCGGTCCTTCCGCCGTATCTATCCGAATCCGGAAAGATGTCCAGCCAGGCATTGGTGGCCAGCATCGTGTAAAAATAACGCAGCTGCCACTGTCCTTTATTAGCGACTTTCTCATACCCCAGCTTAAGCCCTCCCAGGTATCCGCTATCCGCTGAAGGCAGGTTATGCGCATATTCGCCAAAAAACGAAGCATAAGGTAGGCCTAAGCCCATAAACCGCAGGGGGTCTTTTACGGTTAATTCCACGCTCGGGCTGACAGCGCTAAGGCCATACAACAGCCCGCGCCTGCCGTTATTGGTATTACTCCCGGCGGAATGGTCCAGTATCGCCCCCTTTACCTGGCCGCCTCCATAATACGCGATAGCGAGATTAGAGCTTACACTGTCGCTAAGCTTCCACTTTAGCCCCGGCTGCAAGGCGTATATCCAAGGGTCGGAGGCGGCCGCGTTTTCATCAAGAATAAACGCGCCGGTATTAAGGTAGGTTTCTAAGCGGTCATTTACCTTACCTGTCAACTTGGCAGCCAGGCCTTCGGGATTAATATCCGTATCCCAAAGTAAATCCCCGGGCTCCCAGAGCGGGTTTTTCATCCTTCCGCCTAAGAACGCGGCCCAGGCAAAAGGCGCGTATTCGGCATAAGCATAATCAAGACGGATATCCTTAAGCTCAAAACTGTTTTCCAGGGTTTGGTTGGTGGAGCGGGGGTCAGTTCCTCCGGTTGCCAGGCCAAAAAGCACTCTTGTCTGGTCATTCACCTTAGTTTCCGCTCCCAGCCTGAACCTGATCCTTGCCCGGTCGCGCTCAACGGTGTTCCCGGCGTTGGTATTGCTGCCCTTTTTCTTCTCATACTGATAGCGCAGGCGCAAATCTCCCTTTAACTTCATTTCCCTTACCCAGGAAGGCAGGCTCTGCTTCAACCCTTCATCCCTGATTATCTTTTCGTCTTCGGCAATCTCTCCCTTAAGCTTGATTGCCTCCTGGCGGTCCAGAATATTCTTTTCTACCAGCTTCTCAATCAACGCGTCCACCTGGGTTGTCGCGGCAAAACATACCGCGCTGCCGCAGAACAGCAGGGCGGCAAGCAACATCATAAATATTTTACTTAGCATTTTCATTTTCTCCTTTTCTCTATCATCCTCCGGTACAAAACCTGCGTATCTGGCGCAGATGGGTTTCAGCTGACTTCAGGCTGTTAGCGGTAAACTCGTTTTCCGAGCTGCCGCCTTCTTCTATCACCGAGAGCACGTCCTGCAGGCGGTTAATTAAAGCCCGCAGAGAGCTGGCGATGAAATCCTTCTCCAAATTCAATACAGTTCCCGTCATATGTCTTCACCTCCTTTCTTACTTAGCTAAAGTATAAAATAGGGAGGTAAAGTCCGCTTCAAGGCAATGTAAAATCCGGGTAAAATAAAAAACCCGCCTAAGCCGTAGCTAAAAGCGGCTTACGCGGGTTTTGGAGAAGGGGGATGAGGAAAACTACTTTGGAAGGGTAAAGAAAAACTCTGAGCCGATGCCTTCGCTGCTTTCTGCCTCTATACTTCCGCCGTGCAATTCAATGATATGCTTGACTATTGACAGGCCTAAGCCTGTCCCTCCTAAACTGCGCGAACGGGCCTTGTCCACGCGGTAGAAACGTTCAAAAACGCGCGGAAGTTCCTTAGCGGGAATACCAAGGCCTGTGTCTTTAACCGTAACTTTTATTTTATTATCCGCTGTTTCTTCGGCATAAATACTTATACTTCCTCTCTGGCGGTTGAACTTAACGGCGTTATCAATAAGATTGGCAAAGACCTGCTCAATTTTATTCTTATCCGCGCTGACAAGTAAATTATCGGCCATCTCGTTTTCTGCTTCTATCTCTTTCTTCTTTAATTCCGCCTCAAAAGCAATCAAGGCATTATCCGCCAATTCCTTCAAATTCACTCTTTCTTTCTTAAGGGCTATCCCCTGCTCTTCTAAAGAAGCCAAATCCAAAAGGCCCCTGCTTAGGGCATCCAGACGGCCGGCCTGCTCCTGGATAATCCTTAAAAACTCCCGGTTATTCTCTTTATCGTCAATAGCCCCCTCAAGGAGAGTCTCAACAAATCCCTTAATAGAGGTAAGCGGGGTCTTTAGCTCATGGGATACATTAGCCACGAAGTCCGAGCGAACCTTCTCCAGCCGGCGCATCTGGGTAATATCGTGAATCACCAGTACGCAGCCGGATACGGAATTATTTTCAAAAATAGCTGAGGCATTAATTCTGAATACCTTTTGTACCGGTAAAATAAGGGTAAGTTCAATTGCCAACGGCTCGCCGCTCTTTAAGACACGATTAATAATTTCTGAGATATCGTTATTACGGATAGCTTCTAAGAACAGCCTGCCCTCGGCATCCTGCTTCCTGATATTAAATACCTTCTCCGCTGTCGGGTTAAGAGACAAAATCCTGCCATCACTGCCTATGGCAATCACCCCTTCAACCATATTAGTTAAGATAGCATTCCCCTTGGCCGCCTCCTTCCTTAAAACGTTTATTTGGGCGGACAGCGCCGAAATCCCCCTGTCAATTGCCTGGCACAAGCGCCCGGACGCGCCTTTTGAATAAATGTTTATTCTCTGCTGGAGATTGCCTTTTTCAATCTCCTCCAGCACAGCGATGATTCTCCTGATATACTTCGCGCGCAAGAAAAACATTTTTCTACTTATCCCTCTTCCCGCTCAAAACGGTAGCCGTAATTCTTCACGGTAGTGATTCGTTTTGCTTCTGCCTTTAACTTCTTACGCAGGGTCTGAATATGCACATCCACCGTACGGCTCTGGATTTCAACGGCTTTGTCAAAACCCCAGATATTATCCAAAAGATAATCCCGGGACAAAACCCTGCCCTTAGCCTTTATCAATGCCGACAACAGCTCAAATTCTTTAGCCGTAAGCTCAACCGGCTTATTGCCTATGGACGCCTTAATCTTAGAGAAATCAATGGTCAGGCTTCCTATTTTAATGATCTCCGGCGGCTTTTCTTTTTCCCGCGCCCGGCGAAGCACCGCTTTAATTCGCGCGATCAGCTCCCTAACGCTAAACGGCTTGGTTATATAGTCATCCGCCCCAAGCTCTAACCCCACGATCTTATCGGTTTCCTGGCTCTTGGCCGTCAGCATAATAACCGGGATATCAGCGCTATCCTGATTCTTCTTTAATGCCCTGCAGACCTCTAATCCGTCAATCTCAGGAAGCATCAAATCCAGGATAATAATATCCGGGCGCTCTCTTTCAACCCGCCTTAAGGCCTCATTTCCGTCAGGCGCGCTTATTACCCTAAAACCCTCTTTTTTAAGATTATACTCTACCATCTTAACTATATCGGGCTCATCTTCCACAATCAGAATCTTCTCTTGCATTGTTATTTTCCGCCTGACTTCTTAAGCCATACCATCAATACGGAAATCGCCGCCGGGGTTACCCCGGAAATCCGCGAGGCCTGGCCCAGATTAAGCGGCCGGTGCATTACCAGCTTCTCCCTTATCTCCCTGGAAAGGCCGGGCATGGGCCGGTAATCCAAATCCGCGGGTATCCTGATCTTTTCCAGGTTCTTGAATCTCTCTACTTCCTTAAACTGCCTCCGGATGAAACCGGCGTATTTCACCTCAATTTCTATCTGTTTTGCCGCGTCTTTCATGAAGACAATCCGGTCAAATTTCTTCAGGGAAATAATGCCTATCTGCGGCCGCTTCAGCAAATCTTCAAGGCTGATCTTCTTATCTATCGTCGCGGTGTTGGCTTGTTTAAGCCTGTTATTAACCTCTATCGTCGGAGAAATGCTTGTTTTTCTTAAATAGGCAATCCCATTATGTATTTCTTTTTCCTTCTTTTGTACTTTCTTGAATTCACTCTCCTTGATAAGCCCGATTTCATGGCCAATCTTTCGTAAGCGCAGGTCGGCATTGTCTTCGCGGATAATCAGGCGGTATTCCACCCGCGAGGTAAACATCCGGTACGGTTCATTAGTGCCTTTGGTGGTAAGGTCATCAATCAAGACTCCGATGTAGCTGGAAGAGCGGTCTAAAACCAGCGCGGGTTTATCTTTTATCCTTAAAGCGGCATTTATTCCGGCAATCAGGCCCTGAGCGCCGGCTTCTTCATAACCGGTTGTGCCGTTGATTTGTCCGGCCAGATAGAGATTGCGGATACGTTTGGTTTCTAAAGCCGGATAAAGCTCTAAGGGGTCAACCACATCGTGCTCAATGCCGTAACCGGGCTTGGTAATTTCCGCCTGCTCTAAGCCTTCTATGGAATGAAGCATCTTTATCTGGATATCCAAAGGCAGGCTGGTAGATACGCCGTTAGGATAATACTCAATAGTGTCTAAACCTTCCGGCTCTAAGAATACCTGATGGCGCTCTTTATCCGCGAATTTGACTATCTTATCTTCAATAGACGGGCAATAGCGCACTCCGGTGGCCTTTATTTTTCCTGTGTAAAGCGGAGAGCGGTTAAGCCCCGAGCGGATAATATCGTGGGTATTTTTGTTGGTATAGG
>SCPY01000080.1 GCA_004299495.1 bacterium
ACCGAGATAATTTTCTTTATTTTATTTTCTTTCAGGAAAGCATTTACCTTTTCATCCAATTCCCTCAATTCATTCATTGTATGGAATATCTTGAGTTCGTTGGCAAAAGTCTTTACCTTTATCATTTTTCACCTCCCGGAGCAAGCTTCTGCTTATACATTACAATCTCTTCCTCTAATTCCTCAATCTTAATCCAATGGGCCGCGGGATCGCCGTGCTCCATCTTCCCGCACTGCCTGTCTTTATAGGAAGGCAGCCTTCTCTTGAGATCCTCCAGCTCTTTCGTTTTAGCTTCTACTATTCTTGCAATTTCCGCAGTATCCATAGAAATCCACCCGGTGATATTTCACCGTCACCCCTGAACGCTTGCTTACTTTACCGTCTAAGCTCCTTAATAACGGCTCATCCAAATCCAGAATATTCCCGCAGTCAAGGCAGAAAAAGTGGTAATGACTCTTTAAGTCCGCGTCGTAATGGCTGCTATGCCTGCCGCCTGCCAGCTCAATAATCCTGCCATCGTTCCTTAGCAAATTCAGGTTACGATACACGGTGCCGATGCTGATATCCGGAATCCTTCTCCGGACTATCCTAAAAAGGGCGGACGCGTCGGGATGCGCCTTTGTCTTTGAAAGCTCTTCGAGAATAACCCTTCTCTGCCTGGTATTTCTTCTTGAATCTTTCTTCATCTCATTATCAGTAATAATAATTATTATCAATAATATTTTAACAAAATATTCTCCCGTGTCAAGAGATTTTTAAACCAAGATATGTTTGCCGGACAATACTGATTAGGGTATTCTTTGAAGAATGTGGCGGAATTTTCGGTATGAACGCGCGGAATAAAAGCGGAGAAGCGGTTAAGAAAAATCAGGCTGTCGCGCTTGCCTGGCGGATTTTCTTAAACTCCAGGTGATTGTCCATAAAAATCTGCCAGATGCGCGGGTCAAACTTGTTCTTTTCCTTCGACATAATCTCAATGGTATTTTCATGCGAAAGCGCCTTTCTGTAAGAGCGCTCCGCGGATAGGGCGTCATAGTTATCGGCCAGCGCGACAATGCGCGCGGAAAGCGGAATTTCATCCCCCTTTAATCCATCGGGATAACCTCCCCCGTCCCACCGCTCGTGATGATACAACACCACGCTTTCCACCAGCTTCAGGTATTGATTATTACCCTTCTCCTTAAGTAAAGGCATCAGCATCTCCGCCCCCAGGCGAGGATGCTGCCTGATTATCTGCCATTCCGCCTCGGTCAACTGTGTCGGCTTAAGCAGAATCTCGTTAGGGGTACGCCATTTTCCCACATCGTGCAGCATGCTGGCATAACTTACATCGGTAATATATTTTTCATCAATATAGTCCTTAAAGGGCTCTACCTTGCTTAGTTTCTCGGCGATAAGCCGGCTGTAGGCGGCAATACGATGGATATGGCCCGCGGTCTCCACATTTCCCACTTCTTCCGCCCGCAGGGCAAAAACTTCCATTATGCCTTTATACAGCGCCTCTCTTTTCTTCTCCTCATCCCTTACCTTGCTGATATCCAAAAAAGAGGCCAAAATCTGGGGAGAGCTCTTTTCTTTATACTGGATTAAAGAAAATAATGCCTGCAGATAAACGCTCGCGCCATCTTTTCTGATACCCGTTAAATCACCCATCCAGCTTTTCTTAATCCGGAGGGCTTGCAGCAGTTCATCAAATTTTTGCGGCTCGGCCAAAACGCCCTTTATGTTTTTTCCCGCGATATCCGCTTCGCCATCATAACCCCATATATTTAAGAAAGCGGCATTGACATAGGTAACGGTGCCGTCAAGCTCCAGCATACACACGCCGTTTAACGACTTCTTGATGGCCATATCCCGGAGCACTGATTCTTTCTCCGCGCTTAAGGCCTTGCCGATCTGCTCATAATGCTCCAGGGCATCCTTAATAGATTTCTCCAGGCTCTCCGCGCTAATAGTCCCTTTTACTAAATAATCGCTTGCGCCTGCCTTCATAAGCGCGACCGCGATTTCCTCATCCCCGCTTCCGGTAACCATAATCACCGGCACATTGATTCCTTTTGCCCGGATGTGCTGAAGCACTTCCAGGCCCGTAAGCTTGGTATGCACGCGGTAATCCAGGGTAACCAGCTCTATCTCGGGATGCCTGCTTAAGAAATACAGGGATTCATCAAGGGTAACCACATGATGCACTTTGAGCTGGATGTCGCGCATCTCCTGGCCCAAGCGGCTGATTACCGCTACCGAAAACGGGTCGTCTTCTATCACCAGGGTTTCGATTATTCTCTTCTCTGCCATCGCATCTTCTCCTTAAGAAGAAGTATACTATATTATGGCTGCTGCTTCAAGGCCTTTAATCTTTGCGATTCTCTTTTTATAAGAATGGGATTCGCAAGCTTTTTAAATGTCGCTAAGAATGGTTTTATGATACGCGGCCTGAAAAAAATAAGATAACCCCATATTATTAAATCATATAAAATGATGCAAGGAAGGTGTGCAATAAAGCCAGAAAAAGATTCATTCTTAATAATCGTAAAGTATCGGTTTTTGATTAAATCTATGTGCAAATCATCGCGCAAGTATCTGCGGGCATACGGCTTATCCACGCCTCCTTGCGCCCTTGCCGTGGCTCCGCGGATATGATACGCGACAGCGGTAGGGATATAATAACCCCTCCAGCCTGAATTTTGCGCCCGCCAGGCAATATCCAGGTCTTCAAAGAACATACGGAAATCCGAATCAAAATATTCACCCTCTATCCTGATCTCATCCAGCATTTTCTTACGATAAAACGCAACCGCGCCGTTTACGCCAAAAACGTATTCCTCTTTTTCAAACTGGCCCCTATCCTTAAATCCATAACCCCTTTCTTTCGCGGTTCGCCAGCAGCTTAAAAAAAGCCCGGCGCTATCAATGGTTCTTCTGTCGCTGCGCAGGATTTTCCCGCTGACCATGCCGATTTTCTCATCAGCGCAGAATCCACTGAGCGCGTTTTTAATAAATCCTTCATCTAAAATCACATCGTCATTAAGGCATAAGACGAACTCTCCTTTAGAGCCGCTTATCCCTAAATTAAGAGCGTGGCAATAATAAGGGTCCTGAAAATTGGAGTAAAGAGAAACCTCAGGATAAATTCCGGTAATCTTTTCCTCAAACCCCTGATTATAGGTATTATTGATAACGCTGACTTCTAAATTTTTGTAGCTTTGCTTTATTATGGAATCTAAACACCGGCTCACATAATCCGGATTTGCGCAGGTTACGATAATGATGCTGACAATTTTATTGGTTAAATCTTCCATTTCAGGCTATAATAACGGCATAGTGTTAACTACTGTTTTAATCCTACTCTTTGTCCGGCCATTCATTTCTTCTCTGGCCTTTCCCTACGCGGATTCAATTTATTCGCACTTACTGCTTATCGCCTTGCTTTGCCGGATATTATCAAAGGGGCTTCCTATAGAAAAAATCAAACCGCTAAAATATCCGCTCCTCATTTTTATCTGCTTCCTGATGCTTTCCTCATTCTTATCTGATAATAAAACCGCCGGGTTAAAAGAACTTCAGAGATACGCAACTTATTTTATCATTTTTTCAAGCGGCGTATCATTTACAGAGAGAGAAAGAATAAAGGCTATCCGCGCTCTCGTAATGGCGGGATTTATCATCGGCATCCTGGCTATCTATCAATATTTCGTTGGATTCCGGCATCTTTTAGATTATATTTCTAAGCGGGGGATAAATGATCAGTTTATCCTGGATTATATCTGCCGCAAACGGGTGTTTTTCCCCTTTGTCAGCCCAAATGCCCTATCCGGATACCTTATTATGATTCTCCCCCTTACCCTTATCTACAAAGACCGACTTTGGCTTCTTATGCCTCTGGCGCT
>SCPY01000081.1 GCA_004299495.1 bacterium
TCGGCTTTTCTAAAGAGGCATTCTTTATGATAGCCGCGGCAACAGAATAGATTTTTCTGGTATCATCCGTTGCGTTCGCCATCTTTTTTTGCCGGCTAAAAGTATGAAAATCATTATACCTGAAGATTACGCTAACGGTTTTTCCCAGGAATCCCTCCCGGCGCATCCTTCGCGCCGCCATATCGGTTAATTCTAAAATATGCCTTAGTATTTCTTCTCTCGCGCTGATATCGCAAGGCAAAGTCATGCTGTGGCCGATGGAGCGGGCCTTTGGCTCATAGCCAAATGGCATTACCGAAGAGTTGTCTTTGCCTTTGGCCATCTCTTTCAAGGATTCGCCGAAAATGCCGAATCTTTTTCTTAATAATAGAGGATCAGCCGCGCCAAGCTCAGAACAAGTGAAAATCCCTACGCTATTCAGGACTTCCCGGGTGCGCTTTCCAATCCCCCATAATTCTTCAACCGGCAAGTCTTTTAATATAGCGGAGACGTCTTCCTCCTTAATCTGAAACAGCCCGTCTGGCTTATGGTGAGAACTGGCTAATTTCGCCAATAATTTATTGGGCGCTATTCCCACAGAACAGCTTAAGCCCAATTCTTCTTTAATCCTTTGCTTGATTTTCTCGCCCAGCCCAAGCGAACCAATGCCTCCCCATAAACGAGTTACGCCGGTAATGTCTAAAAAGGATTCATCTATAGAATAAACCTCCATGTCCGGGCTGAAAGAATAGAGTATTTTTACGATTTTAGCGCAGACATCGGTATATTTTTCGTGATTTGCCCGCACAAAGATAAGCGAAGGCAAAATCCTTTTTGCCTCTACGGTATTCATTCCGGTCTTTACTCCGTAGCTCCTCGCCTCATAAGAAGAGGTAACAATTACCGTCCTTACTCCCTGACCGATTACCGCAATCGGCTTACCTCTCAAGCCGGGATTATCCCTCTGCTCCACCGAGGCAAAAAAGGCATCCATATCTACGTGTAAAATTATCCGCATCCGGGATAAAGGAATAAGGCCAGGGAGGAAAAAATAACAAAAACCCTAGCCTTATCTTTATATTAGTTAGTTACGTTTTATAAGCTGCTTAATCCAAACGGCAAGCATGGCGATAGCCGCGGCCACCACCACAAAGAGCCCGATACCGCTTCCTACAAAGAGCATATTCCGGGCAAACCAGCGCGTTGCCCGGATTTTCGCGGCGAGCATCTCTTTTTTAATTAACTGTTTTGTGTCCTCCAAAACCTTGGCCGAAACCTCGGATTCGTAGAAATTAACGGTTATGGTGGTAAAAGAGGTGAGATTATTCAGCCGCTCAATCTGATTTTTTAGGACATCTATCCTTCTTAATACCGGAGTCAGCTCGGACTCCAGTTTTATTGCCTCGGGTATAGTATTCTGCCTTTTCTTTAAGGCCTCAAGCATTTTATCATAGACAATCTTTGCCGCGTCTAACTGGCTTTTCAGGTTGGCATAATCCTGGCTTACATCCTGGCTTGCGGTATTACTGTCCTTAACTTTCCCCAGTGTATCTAATTTTTCTAAGGCAGTAAGGAATTTGTCTTTAGGTACGCGCAAGGTTACCCTGCCGGATTCCCTGCCCTGTTCATCCCTGAAAAAGTTAGATTCAGCCAGATACCCGCCTAATTCCTGGCAGATTTCGGATATCTTTTTATAGGTTTCCTTGCCGTTTTCCACTTCTAACCTCAGGCCAGCGGTACGGATAATCATTTCGCCTGTGCCGGTTGCCGGAAGCAACGGCTGAATGATAATTACCGAATCTTGTCCGGCAAACTCGGGCTGGTATCCTCCGGCTGTAGCAGCGACGTTGGTGAGCGAGGCAGGCGAATTCACTGGCATAGATGAGACAGCCTGATTCACTCGTTCATACCGGGGAGGCGATTTCCAGCGGTCAGCGCCAGCATTAGACGCCAGATAATAAGTAGACGCTCTATCTGCAAGTATCCTTCCGTCTATGTCAGAGCTCTGGCGAACGTCAAAGTGGTTCAACTCAAATGCCATATCCCCTCGTTTTCCCGCGGTCAAATATTGCGCACCTTCAACATCTTTCTGAAACCCACCAGATGCTCCATAAAATGCTCCATAAAGCACTGGCGCTTCCAGGCCTCCTGAATCTCTATAAGCAGTTTTTCCTTCTTTCATCATCGCGGCCAGTTCTTGCGGATTTGCTTGCGCAGAAG
>SCPY01000082.1 GCA_004299495.1 bacterium
GCTCTATTGCCGCGTATTGCCTCGCGGCTGATGAAGGCAGCAGGCCGATCGCCACCCGCGAACCGTCAAGAGGAGGAATAGGTATCAGATTGAAGACCGCAAGCACTATATTTACCACTACTGCCTGATAGATAAGGGAAACGGCAAAAAGAGGCAGCGCGGCGCTGAATTTCAGAATAAGGCTTAAGCCGGCCGCCAGGCATATATTGGCCAAAGGCCCGGCCAGGCCAACCAGGACTATATCCCTTTTAGGGTTTTTTAACCCCCAATAATTAATCGGCACAGGCTTGGCCCAACCGAAGATTACCGGAGAACGGCTTGCTAATAAGAGCAGCGGGAGAAGAATTGTCCCCAGAGGGTCTATGTGCGCGAGGGGATTTAAGGTGAGGCGGCCGGCGTATTGAGCGGTTCGGTCTCCCCTTAAGGAAGCGACAAGCCCATGCGCGTATTCATGAATCACTACGGCGAAGAAAAATATCAAAAGCTGCCAGATTAAATCCACACGGGCTTTCCTTATTTTGCCGAGGCGGCTTTGGCAGCGCCTTTATCGGCCTTGGCCGGAGTGGACGCGCCCGGAGAAGCAGTCGCGCCGCCCGGGGCGGCCGCTGCCTTTTCTTCGCTCTTTTCTTTCTTTATTTTTATCTTAAGCGTTTTTATCTTAGGCAAACCCAGAACGCTGCTCTGCTCGCTAAAAGAGCCCTTAGATATGAAATATCTGATTTTCTCAAATCGCTTCAACACCGACCTCTGCTTCTTGGATTTTAAAGTAATCCTCAAGGTATGATGAATTGACATTTTCTACAATCTCCTTATCTGACAATCGGGGTATCTGGTTTTTAGATTTTGCAATTTAGCCTTCGCGTCTTCTTTTTCCTCAAACTTGCCCACGCAGATTACGTTATATTTTCCCTTCACCAGGCTAAAAGCCGTGTAGCCCTTATTTTTTAAGCTTGCCAGCTCACTTTTGACATTTTTATTATTGGAAATGCTGGCCACCTGAATGGTGTAGTTATTCTTTCCTTGCTCAAGCTTAACAGCCTCCGCCTGGAGCTGCTTGACGGGAATATCCGCGCTCGCGCTTACCGGAACGCCCGCGGCTACCGGAGTTACGCCTGAATCGCCGGGCTTCCTTGTAATCTCCGCTGCCGACGCCCTATTGTTTAATCCCGCGGCTAGATTAGCCGCCTGGCGCTTCCCGGTTTCCACCCCCTGGGAATATGCCAGAAGCGATATGAATATGAAAGCGATAGACTTAAGAATAATCTTTTGGTATCCGCGTATTAATTTTAGGCGCGAGGGGTCGCATCCGGACTCCCCCCTGTCCGCGTCAAGCGAAAACATCTCAAGCTGGGCGATATTCTGTTTTTGCATAGCTCTTTTTCTCTCTTAAGGTTTTAAAACAACTTATTATATAATTAAAGTTACTTGTAATGCAAGTATTTTCTTAAATTTAGTTTTTTTATTGCCTTTAAGAAGGCGTCAACCACCACGGGGTCAAATTGCGTTTCCGATTTAGCTTTGATTTCCCGGATTGCCTCCTGGATATCCATTCTTTCCCTGTACGGCCTGCCGTAAACCATCGCTTCAAAGGCGTCCGCGACGGACATAATGCGCGCCCCGATGGGAATCTGGCCTTTCTTTAGCCGCGACGGGTAACCTGTGCCGTCGTATTTTTCATGATGGTACAGAATGATGGGTATTGCCGGCCTGATGGCTTCAAGGTGCCTGAGTATCTTCGCCCCCTTAAGCGGATGCCCCCTGATGATGCTCAATTCCTTGCTGGTAAGCTTTGAAGACTTGGTAAGGATTTCCAAGGGGATATCTACCTTTCCGGCATCATGCAGGAGGCTGGCGAACTTCAGGCTCTGAATCTGCTTTTCCCCCAGATGCATCTCTTGGCCGATGGCGCATACCAGGCGGCTGAAATACGGGCTATGCGTATATACGCAGGGCACGCGCGTATCAAACAGCGTTACCAGGGATTTAATGCTTCCCACCACAATCTTCTGCTGTTCCTCATAAAGCTGAAGGTTGCGTATGCCTATTACCGCCTGCTCCGCGATAGTCATCAGGATCTGCTGGTCATAGGCGTCAAAATGCCTTTTGCTTCCCTTTCGCTGCAGCACCACAGCCCCAATCAGGTCGTCTGCTATTAAGGGGACCGCCAGGATAAAGCTATTGCGCACCGCGGCGGATCTTTGTATAACGCGCTTCTCAATCCTGCTGTAGGCCTGCGAACCTTTATAGACGCT
>SCPY01000083.1 GCA_004299495.1 bacterium
ATTGAAACGGCAATTTCTGCGAGGTGCAAAATGCGTAAAAGAAATCTTAAAGTAGCTGTTGTCGGCGCTGGCTACTGGGGCAAAAATCTGGTCAGGGTATTTTTTGGGCTCGGGGCTTTAGGGGCTGTGTGCGATACCGACCCCGAACGGCTTGAGCGCTTAAAGCAGGAATACCCGGGGGTTGACCTTTCGCTCTCCTTTACGGATATCTTAGGCAGGCCTTCGATAAACGCGGTGGTTATTTCAACTCCTGCGGAGACGCACTATAATTTCGCAAAGCAGGCCTTGCTTGCAAAAAAAGACGTTTTTGTGGAAAAGCCGCTGGCGCTTTTTGTTTCGCAGGGCGCAGAGCTTGTAAAATTGGCGCGTGAGATGAAGCGCGTCTTAATGGTAGGGCACCTGCTTGAATACCATCCTGCGGTGCTTAAGCTTAAGGAGTTTGTGCAAAAGGGGGAGTTAGGGAAAATACAATATGTTTATTCCAACAGGCTTAACCTGGGGAAGATACGCCGGGAAGAAAATATATTATGGAGTTTTGCCCCGCACGATATCTCCGCGGTGCTTTCCATTCTAAACGAAATGCCAGAAACAGTTTCTTCATCCGGAGGCAATTACCTGCATCATCAGATTGCGGATGTTACGTTAAGCATGATGAGTTTTGTAAGCGGCGTAAAGGCGCATATCTTCGTAAGCTGGCTTCATCCTTATAAGGAGCAGAAGCTTATTGTTGTGGGAGATAAAAAGATGGCGGTATTTGACGACGTGGCGCAAAATGACAAGCTGCTGCTTTATAGCCATAAGATTGATTGGGTGGGGCGCGTGCCCGTGCCGAAAAAGGAAAATGCGCAGAAGGTGGAATTTTCCATGGAAGAGCCGCTCTTGGCGGAATGCAGGCATTTTATAGAGTGCCTGCGCTCCAGAAAATCACCCCGCACTGACGGAGAAAACGCGCTGAAGGTTCTAAGGGTTTTGCAGGCATGCCAAGAGTCGCTTCAGAAAAACGGGGCATTGGTGCATCTTAGGGCTAGCGAAAAAGATGCGTCATTTTACGCTCACCCCAGCGCGCAGATAGACGAACCTTGCGAAATAGGGGAAGGCACAGGCATCTGGCATTTTTCCCATATTATGAAGGGCGCAAGCATAGGTAAAAACTGCAGGATAGGCCAGAATGTCTTTATCGGCTCAAAGGCAACGCTCGGCAACAACGTGAAAGTGCAGAATAATGTCTCGGTGTATGACTGCGTGCATATGGAAGACGGCGTTTTCTGCGGACCATCGGCAGTGTTTACAAACGTCTTTAACCCGCGCAGCCATATTGAGCGCAAGGATGAATACATGCAGACAAGGGTCAAAGAGGGCGCCACCATAGGCGCAAACGCTACTATTGTCTGCGGTAATACTATAGGCGCATACGCATTTATTGGCGCAGGAGCTGTGGTTACCTCCGATATCCCTGATTTTGCCCTTGCTTACGGAAACCCCGCTAAGATTAAGGGTTGGGTATGTTCCTGCGGAGTAAAGCTTGAAATTGAGGGCAACAGGGCAATCTGCGCTAAATGCAAAAATAATTATGAGCTGCGTAAAAATAACCTGAGGCAAGCTTAGATAAGATGAATAAGGGAAAGAAGGGGCTAATTTTTTTCTTATTGATTCCGGCGGCAGGTATTTTATTTCTGCTTAACGTTAATGTAACTATCCGTCAGGGTATAAACGGAGTAGTGAAAGATGTTAGGATGCCGCTTTACCTTAAACTGCTTGATTTCTTTGACCGGCACTATAATTATCTTAATCTTGCGCGCGCTATCACGCACAACGCTGACAGTGAAATGGACAGGGCCTTTAAGCTGTTTAGCTGGACTATCGCCAATATCAGAAAGGTGCCTGAAGGGTTTCCTGTTGTTGATGACCATGTCTGGCATATCATTGTGCGCGGTTACGGAGCCTCTGATCAGTCGCAGGATGTTTTTACTACCCTCTGTAATTATTCCGGCCTGCGTTCATTTTTTGGGCTGGTATATGAAAGGCCTGGAGCGGGTAAACGCAAGGCATTTTCATTCGTAAAGATCGACGGTGATTGGAGGGTTTTTGACGCGCATGCGGGGGTATATTTTGTGGACAGCCGCGGGAAATTGAGCAGTATTTCGCAAATCTCCTCCGGAGACTGGCAGGTAAAAAACACCTTTGGCAATAAAACCAGGACTGATTATGAGACGTATATGGCAAACCTGGAAGGTATCAATGATACCGGTTTTAGGCGGGCCAATATCCAGTCGCCCGTTAAACGGCTGTTGTTTGAAATAAAGGAAAGGCTTGACCTGCATTAGCATGGCAACAGATCCGTTAGATATTGTTTTGATAAATCCTGACCAGGGCATGAAAAAACACAGTTACCCCTGGGGGGTTCTCTCTTTGGCAAGCTACCTGAATAATACGGCCGGTTATACGGCGAGTATTTTGGACGGAAATGTGGCCTCGCGGCAGGAATTTTCCGATAAGGTTAACTTTTATTACAGGTCCGGGGTGAGGTTTTTTGGGATTTACTGCATGTCTACGGATGTTTATTTTGTTAAAAATCTGACAGATTACATCAAGGGCCTTGGCAGCGATTGCTCTATAATCGTAGGAGGGCCGCACGCGATGCTTCAACCTGAACAAACCTGCGCTTATAAGAATATTGACTTTGTTTCCTATGCGCACGGAGAGCGTACCCTGGCCGAACTTATAAGGAAGATAAAAAACGGCGATAGCGATTACGGGGGTGTTTCCGGTTTGCTTTTTAAGGAAGACGGCGAAGTAAAAAGGACTGCTGCTTCAGGAGAAGTTGCTTTTTATGACATGGATTATGAACTGCTTCCGGAGGCAACGCGCAGGACCTACCCGGAGTATATACAGGTTTTGACAGGCAGGGGATGTTCTTTTAACTGCACCTTCTGTTTT
>SCPY01000084.1 GCA_004299495.1 bacterium
GGAATGGGTTGCGGCCCGCGCGTTATCTGGTTACCAAAAACGGCCTGGTGGTTATGGCCTCAGAGGTTGGGGTTCTGGATATCGCTCCGCAGGACATCGCGGTTTCCGGACGGCTTACCCCGGGAAAGATGTTTTTCGTGGATACCCGGGAGCAGAGGATTGTCAATGATGATGAGATTAAAGAAAAAATTTCCACGCAAAAGCCCTATGGCCTCTGGCTCAAAAAGCACTTAGTAGAATTTGATAAGCTGCCTTCCATAAGACCGAAGGCAGGGGGCAGGGGGCAGGGGGCCAATGCGGACATTTTAACCCTTCTAAAGGCTTTTGGCTATACCCGCGAGGATTTAAAGGTTATTATCAAGCCGATGGCAGAGGAAGGAAAAGAGCCCACCGGTTCAATGGGAAACGATACGCCGCAGGCGTTATTGTCCCGCAACCCTCAGCTGCTCTATGCCTATTTCAAGCAGCTTTTTGCCCAGGTTACCAATCCGGCCATTGACCCCATAAGGGAAGAAATAGTGATGAGCATGCATAGTTTCGTCGGAGCTCAGAAGAATATTCTGGAGGAAACGCCGCAACACTGCCATAAGCTGTTGGTGAAAGAGCCCATTCTTACCAATGAAGGGCTGGAAAAATTCCGCCTTATCCGGCAAAAGGGCTTTAAGACAAAGATTATCCCCATTCTGTTTCCCGCGGACCAGGCCGGAAAGAAAAAGGTTCTTGAGGGCAGGCTTGATACTATCTGCAAAGAATCGGAATCCGCGATACGCAATGGTTATAGCTTTATCATTTTAAGCGACAGAGGAGTGGGTAAAAACTATGCCGCTATCCCCGCGCTGCTTGCCGTAGGATGCGTGCATCACCATCTCATCAAGAAGGCCCTGCGCACCCAAATCGGAATTATTATGGAAACGGCTGATTGCAGAGAGGTGCACCATTTCGCCCTGCTCTTCGGTTATGGCGCGGATTGCGTTAATCCCTACCTGGCTTACGAGACGCTCAAATATTTAATCAGCCAGGGAGAGCTCGCTATTGATTATAAAACCGCCTTACATAATTACCGCCATGCCTTGGAAAAAGGAATACTAAAGATACTTTCTAAAATGGGGATTTCCACCCTTGCCAGCTATCGCGGGGCGCAGATTTTTGAGGCCCTGGGAATAGGTGAAGAGGTTATCGGCCGCTCTTTCGCCGGCACCCCGTCGCGTATCGGCGGAGTGGGTTTTGAAGAGATCGCGCAAGAATCGCTTTTAAGGCATAAGGCCGCCTACGCGCAGGCCTCGGAGCCCGCGCTCCTGGCTTCTGGAGGGCTTTATCAATGGAAAAAAGACGGAGAGTTTCATCTCTGGAACCCCGAGACTATCAGCGCCTTGCAGGACGCGGCGAGGGAAAATAACTACCAGAGATATAAGGAATTCGCGCGCGACATAAACGACCAGTCAAAAAGCCCGTCCACTTTACGAAGCCTGCTTAAGTTTAAAAAGGCAAAACCCGTTCCTCTGGATGAGGTTGAGCCGGAGGGCGCGATATTCAAGCGTTTTGCCACCGGGGCAATGAGTTTTGGCTCTATTTCAAGAGGAGCGCATGAGGCCTTGGCCATGGCAATGAACCGTATCGGAGGGAAGTCTAACACCGGAGAAGGCGGAGAGGACCCGGCGAGATTTAAACCGCTTCCCGGAGGCGGTTCGGCCAGAAGCGCCATCAAACAGGTTGCCTCAGGACGTTTTGGGGTCACTACCAATTACCTGGTTAACGCCGATGAGCTGCAGATTAAAATTGCCCAGGGGGCAAAGCCTGGAGAAGGCGGCCAGCTTCCGGGGCATAAGGTAAGCGCGATTATCGCCAAAACCCGCTATACCACTCCCGGAGTAACCCTGATTTCGCCGCCGCCGCACCACGATATTTATTCTATAGAGGATTTGGCCCAGCTTATCTTTGACTTAAAAAATGTCAATCCGGGAGCGCGTATAAGCGTAAAGCTGGTTTCGGAAATCGGAGTAGGCACTATTGCCGCGGGAGTGGCCAAGGGCCACGCGGATATGATTCTAATTTCCGGCGGAGACGGCGGGACCGGGGCATCTCCTTTAAGCTCAATTAAACACGCCGGCCTTCCCTGGGAGCTGGGAATTTCCGAGACCCATCAGACCTTAGTTTTGAATGATTTAAGAAGCCGGGTGCGCCTGCAGACTGACGGCCAGATGCGCACCGGGCGGGATGTGGCGATCGCCGCCATTTTGGGAGCCGAGGAGTACGGGTTTTGCACCGCGGCCCTGATTATCTTAGGATGTGTGATGCTCAGGCACTGCCATCTGAATACCTGCTCTGTGGGCGTGGCCACCCAGGATGAAATTTTAGAGAAGAGGTTTCGCGGCCGTCCGGAGTATATAGTAAACTATTTCGGATTTGTGGCCCGGGAATTGCGCGAGATTATGGCGGAATTGGGAGTGAAAAAAGTTGACGAGATGATTGGCCGCACGGACTTGCTTGAGCTAAATTCTGAGATTATTCCCCGGAAAGCGCGTAGAATAGACTATTCCCGTATCCTTTATAAGCCCAGGGCGGAGAAAACAACCGGGGTTTACTACACTCAGCCCCAGGACCACGGCATTGATAAGGTTTTGGACAGAAAGCTGATTGAGCTTTCCCGGGATGCCTTAAAGCACGGCCGGCCGGTAAAAATAGAGTTGCCTATTGAGAATACCAATCGCACCTGCGGGGCAATGCTAAGCGGCGAGGTCTGCCGCAGATACGGAGAAGAGGGGCTTTCCGAAGA
>SCPY01000085.1 GCA_004299495.1 bacterium
CTGCTGGAGGACATAGCCGCGCTTCCTGATATTCTTAAGCTGCTGTCCGGTTATAAATTCAAAACAAGCTTCGCGTGTATAGGCAAATGGGTGGAAAAACACGTGGATCTGCACTTACGAATTATAAATGAGGGCCACGAAATTATAAATCATACCTACAGCCATCCGAACAGCGAAGTATTTAATCCGGACCGGAGATTCGATCAGATAACTTACCGGGAGCGCGAAGAAGAGGTTATCCGCTGTCATGAGGTAATTAATAAACTGCTTAACTACACGCCGATAGGCTTTAGGGTGCCGCATTTCGGCAACCAATTCACGGATGATATCTATAAAATCCTCTCGGGCCTAAACTATAGATATTCCTCTTCCACTGTCGCGCTTAGAAGCCAGAGCCGGGGTTACCCCTATCGGCCATATGGCGGGGTGATTGAATTTCCCGTAAGCCCCTGCCCCAGGCACCCTCTGGCATGCTTTGATTCTTATCATTTTTTCAGGACCGCGCACCCGGCGTATAAATTCAGCCATCGGCATAGAGAAGATTTTATAAAATGTTTTAACAAGCTCCTGAAATCAGCCGGACAATCCGGAGCTTATTTAAACGTATATTTTGACCCGTTGGATGTAGTTGAAAATGACGCTTTCAGGTTAATACTTAACGCGATCGCCGGAGCGGATGCCGCCGTGCTTAATTATTCGGAGATTATTCAAAGGTTAGACGCGGCGAAAAAAGTTTAAAATCAGAATATGCCTGCTGAAAAAATAACCCCGATAGTCAACGCCCTGTCAATTGATGTAGAGGATTATTTCCATGTTTCGGCTTTTGAGCTGGCAATCAACAGAAATCACTGGGACGATTATGCCGGCAGGGTCGAGCAAAATACCGAAAAAATCCTGAATATGCTGGAAGAGAGAAACATTAAAGCCACATTTTTCATTCTGGGGTGGGTGGCAAAACGCTGCCCGAAAATTGTCAGGACAATCAAAAACCTGGGCCATGAAATAGCGTCCCACGGCTATAATCACGAATTAATCACCAATCAGACCCCCGGCCTATTCCGGAAAGATTTAAAAGAATCCATTGCTGTGCTGGAAGACATAACCGGGGAGAAGGTCATTGGCTACAGGGCGCCTTCTTTTTCCGTAACCCCAAAGACACTATGGTCCATTGATATAATGATTGAAATGGGCTTAAAGTACGACTCCAGCGTATTTCCCGCTATGCGTGATTACGGCGGCTACCCGGGCGCCCCGCGAAATCCTTACAAAATTAAGAATGATTTCTGGGAATTCCCCTTAAGCACATATAAAATTCTGGGCTTAAGCATACCTGTGGCGGGAGGAGGGTACTTCAGGCTCTTTCCTTATGGACTGACAAGGCATTTGCTAAGGGAAAAAAATAAGCAAGGCCTGCCTTTTATATTCTACCTGCATCCGTGGGAGCTGGATAGCGGCCAGCCGAGAATAAAAGAAGCATCGCTTCTTGGCCGTTTCAGGCAATATCAGAATTTAGATAAAACAGAGCCCAGATTCAGAAATCTATGCCGCGATTTCGCGTTTAGCCCAATCAAGGACGTAATAAGTACCTGGGCCTCCACAAAAGGTTAACCTTATGCCTGGCAATACCGTAAAATTATTGGATCATCGCGAAAGCGAAAGAAGCATTGAGTTAATGGATCTGGTGTTTAACGAGCAGGGAATGGAAAAGCTCAATGTCTTAAGCCGGGATTACTGGGAGTGGCAGAATTGCCGCCACCCCGGAGGATGCTCAAAAATCTGGACAGTGGAGGATGAGAAGAAAAAAATAATCGCCCAGTATGTCAATATCCCTGCCAGGCTAAGCGTAAACGGCAGGCGGGCCGATGGCGGCATAACCATTGATTTGCTTGTTGACCCTAATCATAGAAGGCAGGGGCTTTTTAAAATACTGGGCAAGTCCGCTATAGATGATTTAGAAAAGGCGGGAATGGATTTTCAATTAGCCTTTCCCAGGCGCGAAAAGGTGCACAACGGTTTTATTAACCGGCTAAATTGGGAGAAAATAGGCGATTTATCCCTGCTCGTAAAACCGATGGATTTGATGGCCGCGCTTGAAAAAAAAATCAGCAATGGACGCGTTGTCAAAATCATAAAATTGGCCGCTGGGCCGCTTAAGGCATTATCAAATAAGATAAGCCGCGGGAGAAAAAAGAATAAGTTTGTTTTCAGGTTAATGGACAATTTACCGGAAAAGGTAAATGACTTATCCCGGATCTTTATAAGCGAATTTCCAATTTCAATAATCAGGGATAAAGCCTATTTAGAATGGCGCTATATTCAGAAACCGGAGGGAAATTATAAAATACTGGGTATTTTTAACGGTGATGATCTGCTGGGAATAATAGTCTTAAAAATAAAAAGAGTGTTTTCCCTTGACGTAGGCTTCATAGTTGATATCCTGAGCGTACTGGACAACGAGGTAATTGATTCCCTGATAAAAGAGGCGTTAAGATTATTTTCTAAAGAAAGGGCCGGATTTTGCGCCAGCGTTATGACTAAAAATAACATTTATTACAGGTCCTTAAGAAAAAACGGATTTTTCCGCGTACCGCGTAAGATAAATCCGATGAGATATATTTTAGATGCCCACGCGGGTTCAAAAAAAATAGACAAGAAATTCTTTTATGAAATAGATAACTGGTTTATAACGATAGGGGACTGGGATATTCTTTAGGCTTGAAAGAAGGCGTAACCATGAGAAAAGAATACGCTGCTAAACTAAGCGTTATATTTCTATTGACCCTGGCGGCTTATATTCCTACCTTTATCTGGATGTTCAGCCGCTGGACCGAAGCGGAAACCTATTACAGCCATAGCTTTTTAGTCCTGCCTATAAGTATTTTCCTAATCTGGATAAAAAGGAGAACCTTAAGCGGATTAGCCATTCAGCCATCGGCAAGCGGATGGCTATTCCTGGGTTTCGGCTTGCTGACACACCTTATCAGCGCGCTCTGGCAGGTATATTTTAGCTCGGGATTCTCCATACTCCCGGTATTGGCCGGCATCATTCTGCTGTTCCTGGGAAAAAATTTCCTGAAGCATCTGTGGTTTCCGATATTTTTCCTTTCCTTCGCCATTCCGCTTCCCCTGGTTTTGATTTCTCACCTTAGCTTTAAACTTAAAATCCTTGCCTCGCAGGCGGCGGTGGCTGTTGTAAGCTTATTGGGCATACCCGCGTCCAGGGCAGGCAGTATCATTACAACCCGCCATTCCTACCTGATTGTTGAAGACCCCTGCTCCGGAGTCCAATCGCTCATCGCCTTGATCGCCCTGGGCGCTCTTATGGCCTACCTGAGCAGGCTGTCAAGGGCTAAAAAACTCATACTTTTCTTCTCATCAATCCCGGCGGCAATCCTTGCCAATGCCATCAGAATAACCACCCTGACCCTAGCTAATGAAATCTGGGGGGCGCAATGGGTAGGCAGGACGTTTCATGATATTATGGGCATTGCCGTATTCATCTGCGCGTTTACCGCGTTACAAATATTGAGCAGGGCCTTAGAATAATGGATAATAAGAAATTTCTTCTCGCGGCGGGAATTCTCACCATAACAGCGGTAATTGCCTTTTTATTCTACATCCCAAGCGGACTTGAAACTGAATACGCGATTAGAGTTTCTGATTTTCCCAAGTCCATAGGCGGATGGGCATCCAAAGATATTAAGGTTTCGGAGCGCGATTACAGCCTGATGGGCACCCGAAACCTCATCCTAAGGAATTATTTCAGCAAAAAGGGTGGTACGGTTAATCTCTACATAATTTACTCTCAAGACAACCGCAAGGTAAGCGACCCTCCGGAAATCCATCTGCAAGGCCACGGCTCTACCATTACCTACGCCAAGCCCTTAAAGATAAGCGGCCGCATTACCGCCACAAGCTTAGTAATAGAAAGAATGGAACACCGTGAGTTAGCCGCCTATTGGTATAAAATCGGCAGTTTAAACACAAATAGTTATCTAAAACAACAGTTTAAGGCGGCCTTCCTGAGGACCATAGGAAGAAAGAAATCTGTTGCTTTAATCAGGGTTTTGACTAAAATAGAAGGTGAGGATGATCAGAGGGCTACGGAAAGAATTAAGTTATTTTGCGCGTTAATGGAGCCCTTGCTGGAAAAGTATATCCCCTAACGGGAGGTTTGACAAAAATGTTTTCTTGTGGTATACTTTTTAATAAGAATTGCTTTTTGGAAACTGATAGCTTTAACGATAAAGGCAAACTACCTGAAAGGGTAGGACGCAAAGCCGCGGGCCTAAAAGTCGGGGGAACTCGAAAAATGGCAGCCGGGTTACCGAAACTCATGTGACGCGTCCCTATTCTTTTAAAGAATAGGTTTTTTTATTTATACATCGGGACAATGAATAAGATAAAAATCTTAGCGTTTACCGCCGCCTCAATAATATCAATCCTTGGCCTATGCCCGGCATCATACGCCGCCACCTACTACGTGGACGCTTCCGCGGCAAGTGACAGCGGCAGCGGCTCCCAGGCCTCCCCCAAGAAATATATTAAATCCGGTATTGCCTTAATGACAGGCGGGGATACCTTAATTATAAAAGACGGGGTTTATACCGGCGATAACAATATGCTCTCAAGCGCATCCGGCTGGGAGTATAACAATATCCCTGACGGTACCCCCGGGGCTTACACAACTATAAGAGCGGAAAATTACCTGGGAGCGGTTATTGACGGCGAAAACGCCCGCATCCCTATGTATATAAACCAAAATTCCTATGTTAAGTTTGAGAATATCCACTTTAGGAACAGCGGAATCCTGACCATAGGAACCAATGTCATCATTGCCTACTCTGACCATATTAAAGTATTGAAATGCGCCTCCGAAGAGACGTATAACTGGCATTTCAGGCTGCAGTATAGCAACTATGTCCTGTTTGAAGACTGCTTTACCTGGGGAAGAGGAGCCTACGCTTTCGTCGCTAAGGGCGCGTCGGATGATTTTACCCAAAGCTCGCACAATGTGTATCGCAGGTGCGTAGCGCGAAGAGACGCCCATTATTTCGCTCCGGGAGGAAACAATCACGGATCTTTTGTAGCGTATTATTCCGACCATAACTATTATCAAAACTGCGTCTCAATTGACCATCATTATATTTACGCCGGACAAGGATCTGACCCCGGCTTCGTCATAGCTTCTTATTACATCGCTAACGGGGGCTCTAACTATAACGTCCAATCAAGCTTATCTATAAACGAAGAGAATAACGGCATGATGTTTGAGGCGGGCCCCAATAATGTCAATATTAACAACTCCGCGTTTTTGATGTCTGCCTCCGGGAGCAACAGGGGCATGATATTCAGGGATACCGCGACAACCAACATTGCTAATTCTATCCTTGCTTACGCTGGCGTTGACGCTCTGTATGAATCGGGAAATTCTGTATTACAATCTTGTAAAAATAACCTGATTTTCGGTAATAGCGTGGGATTCCAGGATGTAAGCGGAACGCACACCTATAACATCCTTTACAATAACGGCGCTAATTATGTGGCTTCTTCCGCCGGAACGGGAGAGCGCACCAATATAAACCCTTTAACCAACGGCCTGAAGTATCCCGTCCGTATTGAGGCGGGTTCGGCTCTGGCTGCCGCGGGAGAGGGAGGCGCCAGGTCCGGCCCGGAAATCCTGAAAAAGATCGGCATTTCCGGAACCCTATACGGAGAGGCCGGGTGGGATACCGTAACAAGCGAAAACCTCTGGCCGTTTCCAAACGAAGATGTGATAAAACAAAAAATGAGCGCCTACAACCTTCACGGCGCCAATGGCGCCAGAGGCTTTTGCGCTCCGGGGACAACCCTTACAAAATACATCTGGGAGTTTTTAGGAAATACCATACCGCCGGAGATTTACGGCGCCACCGCTAACACTCCTCCGGTATTGGCTTCCATCGGCAATAAATCAGTAAATGAAAATATAGCGCTTAGTTTCGCTCTTAGCGCCAGCGACGCGGATGGCGATTCCCTTACCTATTCGGCAGCGGGGCTGCCTGCCGGGGCGACGCTAAGCGGACAAACTTTTTCCTGGACACCCAACAGTACTCAATCGGGAAGCTATACCGTTACCTTCACTGTGAATGACGGTAACGGTGGCTCTGACTCTGAGGCCATTACCATAACAGTTGTCAATGTGAATGCCGCGCCGGTGCTTACGGCAATCGGCAACAAGTCCATAGCAGAGAACGCGGCGCTTACCTTTACCATAAGCGCGACAGACGCTGACGGCGATACCCTTACTTACTCGGCATCTAACCTGCCCGCGGGCGCAACCTTTAACGCCTCAACTAAAACCTTCAGCTGGACCCCCGGCTATGCCCAGGCGGGCACTTACAGCGCGGTGCATTTTCAAGTAACCGACGGGAGCTTAAGCGCCAGCGAAGATATCACTATCACGGTTAACAACGCCAACCAGGCGCCGGCGCTGTCCGCGATAGGGAATAAGACAGTGGCCGAAAATATAGCGCTTAGTTTCGCTCTTAGCGCCAGCGACGCGGATGGCGACACATTAACTTATTCCGCGAGCAGCCTGCCCACAGGAGCAACCCTGAACAGCTCAAGCGGAGCATTTAACTGGACGCCAACTTATGCCCAGGCAGGAAGCTATAGTATTACCTTAAGCGCCAATGACGGCAAGGGAGGGACTGCCTCTGAAGCGATTACTATTACCGTAACCAATGTCAACCGGGCGCCGGTATTGACCGCGACCGGTAACAAGTCTGTGGCCGAGAACTCGGCGCTTAGTTTTACCATAAACGCGACAGATGCCGACGGCGATACCCTGGCATACTCGGCAAACGCCCTGCCCGCGGGAGCAGCCCTGAACAGCTCAAGCGGAGCATTTAACTGGACTCCAACTTATGCCCAGGCAGGAAGCTACCCAATAACCTTTAGCGTTAGCGACGGCAAAGGGGGAAGCGCCTCTGAAGCAATCACTATCACGGTAGCTAATGTGAATAGAGCGCCTGTTTTAACCGCGATAGGTAACCAGATTGTTACCGAGAATTCAACCCTTACCTTTACCATAAGCGCGACAGACGCTGACGGCGATACCCTGACATACTCGGCATCTAACCTGCCTACAGGCGCAACCTTTAACGCCTCAACTAAAACCTTCAGCTGGACCCCCGGCTATGCCCAAGCGGGCATTTACAGCGCGGCGCGTTTCGCGGTAACCGACGGGAGCTTGAGCGCCAGTGAAGATATTACTATCACGGTTAACAACAATAACCGCCTGCCGGCGCTTACATCTATCGGGAATAAAACTGTGGCGGAAAACACGGCTTTAACCTTTACCATAAGCGCGACAGACGCTGACGGCGACGCGTTGACTTATTCCGCCAGCGGCTTGCCGACAGGCGCGGCATTTAACGCCGCTACCAGGGCTTTCAGCTGGACGCCGGACTATGCCCAGGCGGGAAGCTATAGCGTTACCTTCAGCGCCAATGACGGCAAAGGAGGGACTGCCTCCGAGACGATTGCCATTACCGTAACCAATGTCAGCCGGGCGCCGGTGCTGGCGGCAATAGGGAATAAAACCGTCAAAAGAAATCAGCTTTTGACATTTACCCTAAGCGCCTCCGATGCCGATGGAGATACACTTACCTATACCGCGGCAAAATTGCCCGCGGGAGCTGTTTTTAGCGGGCAAACCTTTTCCTGGACCCCTAATTCCTCTCAAAGCGGAACCTATTCCGGAGTACATTTTGAAGTAAGCGACGGCGCGCTCACAGACAGCGAGGACATTACTATTACGGTGGCCGCTAATACTCCTCCCGGGTTAAACAAAGTCGGCAATAAAAATACCGCCGAAAGCCAAGCCCTTAGTTTTCAGGTAAGCGCGACAGATGCCGATGGCGATGCCCTCGCCTATTCAGCGGCAGGGCTGCCTTCCGGGGCGGCATTTGCCGGACAGAACTTTTCCTGGACCCCAACCTATACACAGGCCGGCAGCTACGACATCACCTTTTCTGTCAATGACGGAAACGGCGGCACAGCCAGCGATATCTCCAAGATTATTGTTACCAATACCAACCGCCCGCCTGTCCTTGCCCCGATAGGAAATAAATCAACCGACGCAAGCTCTCCGCTAAGCTTTGGCATAAGCGCCTCTGACGCCGACGGAGACGCCCTGGTATTCTCGGCGGCTAATTTGCCCTTAGGGGCGTCGCTTAACTCCTCAACCGGAGCATTCCAGTGGACACCGTCGGCACAGGACAAGGGAAGTTTTCCCGTAACCTTTAGCGTAACCGATACCAACAATGCCTCCGACTCGGAGGCCATCGCGATTTTAGTGGGGGAAAAGGACGCCACGCCCCCGGTTGTTAGTAACCTATTCCCGGTTAATGACGATTTCCAGGTCCCTCTTGATACCAACATTTTCTTCCACATCAAAGATTCAGAAAAAGGGGTTGACATTTCCAGTATTTCGCTAAGCGTAAAGCGGGAGGCAGACGCCCAGGCCGCGGATATCATTCTAAACGGCCAAAACCAGCTAAGCGCCTTTCCCGGCAATGTGGCCATCAGGGGAACGCCTGCCGATTATATAGTATTTTATGACCCGCCTAACAGCCAGGAGTATAAATTCGGCTTTGAAGAACGGGTCAGCATCAGCATCAATGCCAGGGATTTGGCCGGAAACAAAATGAATGCCTATACGGCATCCTTTACCACGATTATGATGCTTAAAGGGCCGGACCTAAAGCTGAATTCGCCCCAACCCGCGGCCGTTGGCCTATCCTCCGCGCCCATAAGCCGGGACTACTCCCGCGTTCTTATGGATAGCGCGAACACTATTTACGCGTTCTGGCAGACGGCAGACGGTCAGCTCTGGATGGCAAAATCAACTGATCTGGGAATTACTTTTGCCAAGGATGTTATGGTTGGCGACAGCTTAAAGGGCACGCACGCCAATCTCTCGGTGGCTATGGACCAGCCGGGAAACATTTACGCCCTCTGGGAGAACCAAATCGGCGGCTCAAGCCAGCTTTACTTTGGAAGAATGCCTAAAGGCGCGAGCTCTTTTGAGAGCGGCCCAATACCCATCAGCCAGCATTTAGGGCAGTTCTCAAGCCAGGCCCAGCCCTCGCTTGACGTGTCCCAGAACGGCGACATCCATATTTGCTGGGTAAACCTTAAAGATAACGCGGGGGTATATTACGCGACTTCCGGAAGTAATAATAAAGGAGAGGGCCTTTGGAATATCACCTCCGGACAGATAATCCGGATTGATGACCGCGCGGCCGCGTCTTTTGAATCTCCTTCACTAAAAGTAGGAAACAATAACCAGAACAAATATATCTGCTGGAGCGCGCTGAAAAATAATATCCGGGGCATCTATTTCAATAAGCTTGATAACAAAAATATTCGCGGATATCCCGCGGATATCCAGATAAATGACGCCTCCGGCAGCGCCATCGCCCGCAATCCGCGCTTCGCGCTTTCACCGCAAAGCACCGGCAATAACGATGAAATCTATGCCGTCTGGGAAAATGAAAACGCCTCAGACAACAACATCTTCTTCAGTAAATCTTTAAACTCGGGCGCCTCCTGGTCTAAGGATACCCAGGTCAACGAAGACGCCCAGCCTCCCCAGCCGCAAAAAGAACCGAATATTGCCGTTGACAGGGACGGCCGGGTCTATG